>CANMCL010000015.1 GCA_947496345.1 Actinomycetota bacterium | reverse complement strand
TTGGCGTTGCAGGCTCGGTAGGTCTTGATCATTTGATGACCTTTTCGGGCAAATTTACCGATTCACTCGTAGCCGGTTCTCTCGAAAAAGTTTCGCTATCTTTTTTAGTTGATGGTTTGGAAGTTCGGCGTGGTGGATGCGCTGCAAATATTGCATACGGCATGGGCGTCTTGGGGCTAAATCCAATCCTGATTGCTGCCGTTGGAATTGATTGGCCAGATTACGATGCATGGTTGGTGCGCCACGGAGTAGATACTTCGCACGTTCATATCTCAAAAACACTGCACACCGCTCACTTCATGGTCACAACTGATACCGAGCTAAATCAAATCGCTAGTTTCTTCCCAGGTGCCATGTCTGAGGCGCGCAATATTGAATTAGCGCCGATTATGGAAAAGACTGGCAAACTCGATTTACTTGTTATTTCTCCTGATGATCCAGCAGCGATGTTGCGTCATACCGAAGTCGCTCGCCAGACAGGTGTAGCTATCGCCGCCGACCCGTCGCAGCAGATGGCACGTATGAACGGTGAAGAGATCAAGCAGTTAATTACTGGCGCTACTTATCTATTTTTAAATGAGTACGAGTTGGCACTTGCCATCCAGAAGACTGGCTGGAGCGATCGCGAGATTCTGGAGCAAGTAAAATTCCGCATCGTAACTTTGGGCTCCGAAGGTGCACGTGTTGAGTCTTTGAACGGTGAGACAATTAAAATTGGTTGCCCAAAGGAAAAGGACAAAGTTGATCCAACAGGTGTGGGCGATTCTTTTAGATCAGGATTTGTAGCAGGCCTTGCCTGGGACCTAGGCCACGAAAGATGTGCTCAACTTGGCGCAATGATTGCAACGTATGTAATTGAAACTACCGGCACGCAGGAATATCGATTTACCCCCGCCGAATTTATCGAGCGCTTTAGCTTGGCTTACGGCGCTAGCGCTGCCGCTGAGATCCAAGCACACTTAGTAACGCGGTAATCAAAGCCGATACTTCGCGCTCATCACTTTCGGCGTGAAGTGTAATTCTGATGTTTCCATCTGTTGGATGTCCCATCGCAGCTAAAACGTGGCTGGGCTGCAAATTCATCGCTGTACAAGCTGAGCCAGAATCAACGGCGAAACCCTTCGATGCCAACTCCCGCAGAATTTCTTCTCCATTTGCATTTGGAAAAACCAGTGAAATCAAGTGCGGCATCGCTAAATCTAAGTCGCCTGCAATGATCACATCGGGGATTGCAGATTTAATTGCAGTGCGAATCTGGTTATTAAGTCGGCGAATTAACTGATCATCTGGATGAAAATTTTCTAGCGCAACTGCGCTGGCGAGCAAGAGTGGAAGTGAATATGTCCCATAGGTTCGTCGCGCACTTGAAATATGGGGGAGCGGATTCTTCCAATGCGCTGGCTCTCCAATTGCAACCAAGGCCAGGCCGGCCGGACCACCCCACGAACGAGAATCAAAAACTGCACTAGCCCAATTGGCGGGTAGTGGCACGCGCGCACCTGAGGAGGTTGCATCAACTGCGATTAGTAAATCATTAGGAAGATCACTCGGGAGTGAGTTGATAACACCAGTTTCACCGTTGGCTAATTGAAAGGCTAAGACTGAATTTTTCTCCAAGTTCGCACTTGTGAAATCTAATCTCCCATCGCCTCGTAATGGTATTTCTGAGATCAACCCTTGATGTGAACGAACCGTTGCAATTACTCCACTGCGATCTCCAGCTCCAAAGTGCAGGGCTTTTTCGGGCGTTAGCAACCCCGCTAACGAAAGAAAATAGCCAAGCCCAACCTCACCAGTTACTTCAATTTGATCGGGTGTAACTCCCAGACGATTTGAAATCGACTCCAGCGCGTTATTTCGCAGAAGGGCTGCGCGATTGGGGTGCTGCCCGATCTTTTTTGGGTCGGCCCAGCCAGTTTCGAAGGCAGCAAGTAGCGCCTCCTGAGCCAGCGGATTGAGTGCTGTCTCTGCTTGGAAATTTCCTGTGACTGGAACCACCCCGCGAACGCTACTAGCCAATGAGCAGATGAGGGAAATGCGGCACTATCCTTAGGCCTATGCCTGTTAAGCCAACCCGCCCTTTTTTGCGGGCGTTACTTTTAGCGCCGCTAACGCTCTTGTTAACTGGATGTGCAAAGGTTTCTGGGCTTGGATATGAAGAAGGCGTAACAAGCGTTAACGATATCTCTCTATCGCTTTGGCAAGGCGCGTGGATCGCGGGCGGGGTTGTCGGTGTCTTCACGCTAATTCTAATTTTATGGCCGGCAGTCTTCCATCGCGCCAAAGCTAGCAAAGGTGAATTCCCAAAGCAGACGCAATATAACGTTCCAGTTGAAGTTGCGTACACGATCATCCCGTTCATTATTGTCGCAGTTCTCTTCTACTACACCGCCGTTAAGCAGACCGAGATCGTAGAGAAAACATCAAATTACAAACACGAAATCTTGGTTGACGGTTTCCAGTGGTCATGGCAATTTTCTTATCCTGAAGCAGGGCCAAAAGCTGTAGTTACTGGAACCCCTGCCCAGCCGCCGACGCTCTATGTTCCACTAGGTGAAAAAGTTCGTTACACAATTACCTCAAACGATGTTGTTCACGGCTTCTGGATTCCGGCATTTATGATTCAAATGCAGAACCTGCCGGGAGTAACGAATTATCTAGAATTTACGGCAAATAAGCTCGGAACTTATCCAGGGCGTTGCAACATTCTCTGCGGACGTAATCACTCCCAAATGCTTTTCTCAGTAAAAGTTGTTACTCCTGCTGAATATAAGACTTATCTAGAGACCCTGAAGGCGAGTGCAGCATGACAACTTATGCAGAACGTCCGACTATAGATACTGCTGCGCCGGCACCTTCAGTTAAAGGCAAGAATTTTGTAAAGTGGATTACCTCGACTGATCACAAGACGATCGGTTATATGTATTTGATAACCACCTTCGCGTGGTTCTTAATTGGCGGGTTACTGGCCTTATTCCTTCGCGCTGAACTATCTCGTCCAGGAATGCAGTTTTTAAGTAACGAGCAGTACAACCAGATCTTTACTATGCATGGCACGATCATGCTCTTGATGTTTGCGACACCGCTCTTTGTTGGTTTTGCCAATGTGATTATGCCGCTGCAAATCGGCGCCGCAGATGTGGCCTTCCCTCGTTTGAATATGTTGTCGTTCTGGTTATTCACCTTCGGTAGCATCACCGCAGTTGCGGGATTCTTAACACCAGGTGGAGCGGCATCATTTGGATGGACCGCTTATGCACCGCTTGCCAACTCAACTTACTCTCCAGGAATCGGTGGAGACCTTTGGGTAATTGGTCTTGCAGTCTCTGGTCTTGGAACAATCTTGGGCGGCGTTAACTTCATTACAACAATTTTCACGATGCGCGCACCAGGTATGACTATGTTCCGTATGTCGATCTTCTCTTGGAACGTCTTACTCACTTCGATTCTTGTACTTCTTGCATTCCCGCCGCTTGCAGCCGCGCTACTTGCGCTGGAATCGGATCGTTTATTTGGTTCGCATATTTTTGATCCAGCTAACGGCGGTGCAATGTTGTGGCAGCACTTGTTCTGGTTCTTCGGGCACCCTGAGGTTTATATCTTGGCGCTGCCATTCTTTGGTATCGCAACAGAAATCTTGCCGGTATTTAGTCGCAAGCCAATCTTTGGTTACAAAGGTCTAATCGCAGCAACCATCGCAATCTCCGCGCTCTCTGTTGCGGTATGGGCTCACCATATGTTTGCCAGCGGCCAAGTGCTATTGCCGTTCTTCTCATTCATGACTTTCTTAATCGGTATTCCAACCGGCGTTAAGTTCTTTAACTGGATCGGAACAATGTGGCGTGGTCACGTAACATTTGAAACTCCAATGCTCTGGGTAATGGGCTTTTTAGTTACCTTCTTATTTGGTGGAATTACTGGAATTATCTTGGCATCGCCACCGCTTGATTTTGCAGTTTCTGCTTCGTACTTCGTTGTTGCGCATTTCCACTACGTGCTATTTGGCACTGTGGTCTTTGCAATGTTCGCCGGTTTCTATTTCTGGTGGCCAAAGATGACTGGGCGAATGTTAAATGAGCGCCTTGGAAAGATTCACTTCTGGACACTTTTCGTAGGCTTCCACACAACTTTCTTGATTCAGCACTGGCTGGGAATTAAAGGCTTCCCACGTCGTTACGCCGATTATCTAGCGACAGATGGATTCACCGGAATGAATATGATTTCAACCGTAGGATCGGCTCTTCTAGCTCTCTCTATGATTCCATTCTTCGTAAATGTCTGGATCACTCGTAAATCACCTTTGGTTAACTGTGATGATCCGTGGGGTTATGGATCTTCACTCGAGTGGGCGACTTCGTGTCCGCCTCCTCGCCACAACTTCTTGACGATGCCACGTATTCGTTCAGAGCGCCCAGCCTTTGATTTGCATCATCCCCATATAAAGACAGAAGGACATTAATGAAAACGAATTGGAGCCTCTTTGTAGGCCTTTCAGTCTTCTACGTCATTATGGCGATTGTTTATTATTATGTAGGCGGAGAAGCAGTCGGAATCACGGGAATGATCCTCGCTGCTTGTTTAGCAGGCATGGTTGGTTTCTACATCTGGTTCACCGCGAAGCGCATCGGGCATGATCTTCCCGAAGATCGTCCAACAGCTGAAATTGCCGAAGGTGCAGGGGAGTTAGGTTTCTATAGCCCTCACTCTTGGTGGCCACTTCCAGTAGCACTCAGCTCGATCATTATGGGCGTCTCACTCGTAGTTGGTTGGTGGCTAACGCTAATCTCACTCGGAGCACTCGTAATTAGCATTATCGGCTTTGTTACTGAGTATGAAAAGCCACAGCCAGAGAATGCTTCTCACTAGCTCTCTTTGATTCTAGGCAACAAAAATGGATAAAGTTCGAGCAGAGATCCTTAAATTGGATAGCCCTAGGAAAAGTGCGGCTCGCATTGTCATAGACGCTCCTGCACAACAAATCTTTGATCTGATTGCTGATCCAAGATGTCATCCACTATTTGATGGCTCCGGAACTTTACAAGGACATATTTCGGGACCAGAACGCCTATACCTGGGCGCTAAGTTCGGGATGGCTATGAAGATTAAAGTCCCTTATCGCATTACCAACAGAGTTGTTGCCTTTGACGAATCTCGCAAAATCTCTTGGTGCCACCTGATGAAGTGGACTTGGAGTTATGAACTAAAGGATTTAGGTGCGGGCCGAACCGAGGTCACCGAAACTTTTGATGCAAGTGATATTCCGTGGCTGGCAAGTAAGTGGCTAGCAGCGACCGGCTCGTTGGCACGCAACCCAAAGTGGATGGCGAAGAGTTTGGTTCAGCTTAAGGCGATCTGCGAAAGTTAGTGGTGTTCGATCTCTTTGAGATCTTCAGCAGTTGCCTTAGGAACCGATACCGCTTGTGCCTTGCTCATACGAGCACGTAACTTGTTCTTAAGTACACCAGGACGACGTACGCCACGCAGGTCGCTCTCTTCCAGAGCAAGCGCTGGGTTTTGTTCGTGCTGGGTCAAGAGCCAAGCCTTTTCAGGTGAGATTGGCTCGTGTACTTCCACAAATTCACCGTGCGGCATCATTACCAATCGGCCGGTTTCACGACCATGAAGCACGAGTTCGCGATCAGCGCGCTGCAGCGAGAGACATAGGCGTTTTGTTATTACAAATGCGAGCGGAGGCAGAATGAAGATACCAATGCGCGAGAACCACATGATCTGATTAATCGTTAGGTCAAAAGTGGTAGCAAGAATGTCGTTACCGCCATTGATCAGCGCAACCAACATAAAAGTAATTGACATAACACCGAGCGCGGTGCGGTTTGGTGCATTACGCGGACGATCGAGAATGTGGTGCTCTCGCTTATCTCCGGTAATCCAACTTTCGATAAATGGATAGAGCGCCATTCCGGTAAAAATAATTCCAGGGACAATTAGCCCGGGAATCAAGATATTCCACGAGATTGTGTATCCGAAGATGTAACTCTCAAGTGGGGGCGCCATTCGCACCAGACCATCTAGCCAACCCATATACCAATCGGGTTGTGAACCTGCAGAGACTTGAGCTGGTGTGTACGGACCGTATAACCAGATTGGGTTAATTGATGCAACTGCTCCTAAGAATGCAGTTACGCCGAAGACAATAAAGAAGAAACCACCAGCTTTTGCCATGTAGACCGGCAATAGGGGATAGCCAACGACATTCTTTTCAGTACGTCCTGGACCTGGATATTGAGTGTGCTTCTGGTACCAGACCAACATTAAGTGCACCGTGATTAGCGCAAGGAAGGCGCCCGGAAGAAGCAATACGTGGGTGACATAAATTCTTGGAATAAATGCTTCACCTGGGAATGCTCCGCCAAAGGCGAAGAAAGATAGATAAGTTCCGACCACGGGTAGCGCTTGGATAATTGCGTGAGCGATACGAATACCGGTTCCGGAGAGCAAGTCATCGGGAAGTGAGTAGCCCAAGAAACCTTCAACGATTCCGAGGGTCAGAAGACCAACACCGATAATCCAATTAAATTCACGTGGCTTACGAAACGCTCCAGTGAAGAAGACGCGCATCAAGTGAACGACGATCGCCGCCATAAAAATCAAAGCTGACCAGTGATGAATCTGGCGCATTAGCAATCCACCACGAACTTCAAATGAGATATCGAGAGTAGATGCGTAGGCTGCAGACATTTCTAAACCCTGGAGTGGCTCATAACTTCCGTCATAAATTACTTCGCGCTGTGAAGGATCAAACCAGAAAGTTAGATAAGTTCCAGAGAGCAGCAAGATAACAAATGAGTAAAGTGCGATTTCGCCCAGCAGGAAAGACCAGTGATCCGGGAAGACTTTAGTTAAATTCTTCTTCATCCATTTGGCAGCGCCAGTTCTCTCGTCAACGTAATTCGCAACGCTGCCTGCGATTCTTTCACGTGCTGTCATGATGAGCGCTCCCAGAAGCTAGGTCCTACAGGTTCATTAAACGGGCTTTGTGCGACCAAGTATCCCTCGGAATCCACTGTTATCGCGAGTTGAGGCAGGGGACGAGCAGATGGTCCAAATATGACTTTCGCCGCACGGGTCACATCAAATGTTGATTGGTGGCAAGGACAGAGCAGGTGTTTTGTCTGCTGTTCGTACAAGGCTACGGCGCACCCCATATGCGAGCAGATCTTTGAGAAGGCGATGATTCCTTCGTGAGTCCACGATAAACGTTCGGCATCCAGGTTAAATTCTTCAGGACGTAAACGAATCAGTAAGACTGCATCTTTAGCAATATCTGAGAGTTTGCGATGCTCACCAGGTGCTAGTACTACTGCAGGAAGTGTTTGTGCAACCGCGCCAACTTCCATATCTTCTGGACGGATTGGTCGATCGCCCGGATCTGTAACTAAACGAGTTCCTGCTTTCCAAGATGTCTTGGTTAATGAATCACCTGGAAGTGGGCCAAGATCACGGAGCAAGATAAGTGGCGATAGCCCGACTAATCCAAGTGAGAGACCAAGGGATCGCTTAATAAGTGAGCGACGACCCAAACCTGCAGCGGCTGCGCCCTCTTTTGCAGTCCGAATAAAGTCAGCACGGTCTTCATCAGGTGAACGAAATTCGTGGCGCTGAATAACTACTTCTTCATCGGGCATCAAAGTCTTAGCCCAATGAATTGCACCCATTCCGATAAAGAAGAGTGAGGCCGCCATTCCAAGACCGAGGAAGAGTTGATGTGCATTTGTATTTCCTAGGACAGGAAAAAAGATGAAGACATCTTGTGGGATAAAAATATATGAACCAATTAAAGTTATTGTGCCTAGCGCAGAAAGTAGAAAGAGAATTGCAACTTGGCGCTCAGCTTTCTTGGCCGCCTTTGGATCAGTATCAGCGCGGCGATGAACGTGAGCCGGCAGTCCTGGATCTTTTATAGCTTCAATTTCATTAGACATAATTTAACTATCTCGCCTTCATCGCTAGCCAGACAGCAACGCCCACGAGCATTCCAAGTCCAAGTGTCCAAACCAAAAGTCCTTCAGTAACCGGACCAACGCGACCAAGCGCTGCTCCACCTAACTGTGGTTCATTTTCTGCAGCCTTAATCCATTTGATAATTGAGAGTTTTTCTTCAGGTGTGATTGTTTTATCTGAAAACACCGGCATTGATTGAGGACCTGTGACCATCGCTTCGTAAATGTGACGAGGCTCGACGCCCATAACTGTTGGTGCGTACTTACCTTGAGTAAGTGCGCCACCTTGTCCTGCAAAGTTGTGACACATTGCGCAGTTTGTACGGAAGAGTTCGCCGCCTTCGGCAGTTGAACCATCGCGCTCGTAATTTAAATGCTCTTCGCCAGGGATTTCTGGTCCGGGGGCGAGCGATGCGACATATGCCGCAAGTGCTTCTACTTCCTTCTCGTCATAAACGGGAGTCTTTCTAGCGATCTGTTGGCTCATATCAGCAACTGGCATGCGGCCTGTAGCGACTTGGAAATCAACTGATGCCGCGCCAACGCCAATCAAAGAGGGCGCGATTGCTGCACCTTCTGCATTAAGCCCGTGACAGGAAGAGCAACCCTTTAGAAAGATTCGTTGTCCTTCATCAATTAGTGCGCTGCGTTCAGCGGCGGTTAATGCAGAGTTTGTTGCTGCACCAGCGACAGAGAAAGTCGTACCAATTGAAAATAAAGCCAGAACCAAAAGAAGTGGCGCAACCGCACGGTGTCTGCGAAATCTGGAGATACGCTTCAAGATATTTTCCGTTTCCTCTGTGTAAGTTCTTACTTAATTAAATAAATCGCTGAGAAGAGTGCAATCCATACGACATCGACGAAGTGCCAGTAATAAGAGACCACAATTGCTGTGGTTGCTTGGTTATGAGTAAAGCGTCGCGCCTTGGAAACACGTACCATCACAATCAAGAATGCAATCAAGCCACCGGTTACGTGTAGTCCGTGGAAGCCAGTTGTCATATAGAAAACAGAGCCGTAAGCATCGGAGGAGAGAGTTACTCCCTCCATTACCAAATGCGCATATTCATAAATTTGACCTGCGATAAAGAATGCACCCATTAAGAAAGTAAGAGAAAACCATTCACGCATTCCCCAAGATTTGATATTTAAAAGTGATCCGGTGCGCTTGGCTTGGAAACGTTCTGCTGCGAATACACCGAATTGGCAAGTGACAGATGAGAGAACTAAAACTGTGGTGTTTAGGGCTGCAAAAGGAATATTTAAAATCTCTGTTGTTTCCAACCAAATCGCCGGACCTTGCACAGCGCGAGTTGTGAAATACATTGCGAAGAGCGCTGCAAAAAACATCAACTCACTGGAGAGCCAGACAATAGTTCCGACCGCCACCAGGTTGGGACGGTTGATCTGGTGAGGCGTAGCGATCGTTGAGCCGGTCATTGGGCAAGTATCCCTGAAAGTGCGCCCTCCTTTCTATTTAGCAGACGAGTTCTGGCCCTTAAATTGGCCTCTTTTAGGTGAAACGGGTCACGCTCTTTTCCTACAGAAATGGTGGAGATTTGGCCCCTGCCATTGATTAGACTCGCCATATGTCCGCGCCCCGCAAGCCAATAATCATCGTCTACTCCGATGATTCTTCAGTGCGCTCTGCCATTGTCGCCGCCCTCGGAAAGCGCGTCGCAGATGACCTGCCTGAACATCAGATTGAAGAGTTTGCAACAGCACCAGCCCTTCGCGCATTTGTTGATCGCAAGAGCACCTCTGGCACATTGCGTGGTGATGTATTTATCCTTGATGGAGAAGCGGTTCCAGAAGGGGGAATGGGCGTTGCCCGCCAACTTAAAGATGAGGTCTTTAACTGCCCACCAGTTCTTTTGATTACTGGGCGACGCGAAGATGCCTGGCTTGCCGCTTGGTCTCGCGCCGAAGCAAGTGTTATTCACCCGATTGATCCGTTTACATTGGCAAATACAGTTGCAGATTTGCTGCGTACAAATTCACCAGCTGCAATCGGCTAATCAAAGGTTTTAGATGAGCTCTGTTGACTGGGCTTCATCCATCTCCAAGATGGAGAGCGGGTTAAATCTCTCGCCGCAGGAAGCTCAGGATTTGATGCGTGAGGTCCTGGAAGATCGCGCCGATAAAGAAATTCTAAAGCAATTCTTACTTGCTCTAAAAAATAAAGGTGAAACCGCTGAAGAGGTCGGGGCCCTTGTCGCACAGATGTATGAGCATTGCGCACCAATAAACATTGCCGAACGCGCCGTCGATACCGTCGGCACTGGAGGAGATGGCGCGCATACGATAAATATTTCAACGACCGCAGCGATTATTGCCGCAGCCGCTGGTGCGCGCGTGGTGAAACACGGCAATCGGGCGGCATCTTCGAAGTCCGGAGCTGGGGATTTACTAGAAGCACTTGGCGTTGCCATAAATCTTGATGGCGCTAAAGTGGCAAAGACTGTTTCTGAATTAGGAATTGGTTTTTGTTTCGCTCCCGTATTCCACCCAGCAATGCGATTTGCAGCTCCTGCTCGTAAAGAATTAGCCACCGCCACGGTTTTTAATATCTTGGGTCCATTGGCAAATCCGGCAAGACCAAAAGCAGCGGCAATAGGCGTTGCGAATGAGCGAATGCATCTGGTTATGGCGCAAGTATTGGCCGGCCGCGGCGTCGAAGGTTTTGTCTTTCGCGGGGATGATGGGCTAGATGAGATAACCCTTGCTACAACAACTTCAGTGTTAACAATTGGAAGCGGTGAAATCACCAGCGATCGCATAGATGCAAAAGATTTTGGGTTAGCCAACGCGCCTATTTCTGCCCTAGTCGGGGGAGATGCAACTGAGAACGCCCGAATTACAAGTTCGATCTTTGCTGGCGAAAAAGGCGCACCGCGTGATGCCGTCTTGCTAAATGCCGCAGCCGCGATAGCCGCATTTGATGGAGATAACGGGCTTGGAATTCACGAACGAATTTCTGCATCGCTGGTCAAAGCTTCGTCTGCCGTTGATTCCGGGGCTGCAGAGAACTTATTAACAAGATGGGTAAAGCTAAGTCAGGAGTTGTCGACTAGCTAATCGATTGGTCGGCGCTGGCGTTTTCTCTTGAACTGCATTAGATCTTCTAAGGTGGTCACGTCGTGTGAACCAAGCCGTTCAAATATTCCGTGCAACACATCCACGGTAGCGCGGGCATCATCTAAGGCGCGATGGTTTGGCGAGGTCGGCGATCCAAAGAACGGTGCCAGAGTCGAGAGTTTGCAATTTGGAACTTCATCGCGATCTAGAACATACCTAGCAACGCGAGCGGTATCGATAACTTGGTAATCAGGCCATTGGTACGAATGCGCGATTGCAGCAGCTTTCATAAAACTCATATCGAATGGGGAGTTATGGGCGACCAAGACCGACTCGTCGTGTGATCCGATAAAGTCTAAAAAAGTGGGGAGCACTTGATCAATAGTTGGAGCCCCGAGCAACATCGCATCGGTGATTCCTGTTAGTGAAGTTATAAAGTCAGATAAGTAATGTCCAGGATCTACAAAGCTTTGAAACTCGCCGATTATTTCGCCACCCAGAACTTTTACCGCACCAATTTCGGTAACAGCTGCCCCGGTCGAAGGTGCGGCGCCAGAAGTCTCTAAATCAAAGACGACAAAGGGCACATCCCTCAACAAACGCGTGCCACTAGTCATAAATCTAAGGCTAATGCACGGATATGACACCAACCACTTAGTACTCTAAAGATATGACGTCAGTTAACGTGCCCAAAGGCTTGATTACCGACTGGTCTGCAGATGGCTCCGGAGTAAATAAAGAGATCGGTGTTGTTTTGGTTCACGGATACACTGGATCACCCTCATCAATGCGTCCGTGGGCGGAATATTTAAATCAACTGGGTTACACAGTGCGCGTTCCATTACTTCCTGGTCACGGAACAAAACCTGAGGATTTAAGTGGAATCAAATGGCAGCAATGGCCAGAGAAAGTTGAATCAGAGCTAGCCGAACTTCGGAAAAATTGCTCGAAAGTCTTCATTTGTGGTTTTTCTATGGGTGGTGGAACAACTTTACATATAGCAACAAAGCGCTCTGACAAAATAACCGGAATCATTCTGGTCAACCCAATGATTCATCTCCCTTTTATTGGAACGAAACTTGCATATTTACTCTCGCGTATAAAGAAATATAGAAGTTCGGCGGGAGATGACATAAAACGTCCTGGGGTAACTCAAGGGGGATATGAAGTTATGTCAACCGAAGGCATCTATCAGATTCTGCAGATGCTCAAATACACAAGAGCGAATTTGCACAAAGTAAGCGTCCCAATGCAACTTTTTCACAGCGTTTATGATCACACATTGCCGGTATCGAATACTGAAATCGTTATGAAGGGGGTGGGTTCAGCGACTAAGGAGCGAATAGAATTGACAAATAGTTTTCACGTGGCGACCCTTGATTACGACGCCGAAATCATCTTCGAGAAATCTAGAATCTTCATCGAGAGTCATTCTTCGTAACGGCTCTATCTCGTGCTGTGTGCCTTTACTCGGCGAGCGTTGCCTTAACCATTTGATGAAGCAACTTGGCATCAATCTGCCAATCACTCGGTATCTGAATCGTCTTCTTATTGACCTTGTAACCTTCAAGTTTGGGCCGCAAATCGTCAAGAACATCGCTGCTCCATGGCGCTATCAACAGATACCCCTTGGTCGCAGATACCCCAAAAACGTACTTGCTACCGTAGCGAAGCATCGGCTGGTTCCAGGCTATAACTAACTCCAACTCGGGGAATTTGCTTTGGATAGTCTTCATAATCGCCCGCACTGTTTTGGCCTGAACCGGCGAAATTGATTTGTAGTAATCGGCCGGTGTGTTAAATCTTTGTGCGGATTTCGATCCACGCGAATACATAACTAGGGCGTTTGCGTGAGCTTGTGAGAATCCATAATTTTCCCGTAAGTGCGCGATCTGCTCGGGATATTTCTTACCCTCTAGCTTTGCCATAACAGCAAACCAGAATTTCATCCTCTCGCCATACTTCTTTTCAATGGCGGGAAAGTGCGCCTCTCGACTGGGATCCTTAGTCGCCATAATCTCTAACCTTTATTGCGTTTATCACGCAGCTTCAAAGAGATGCCATAAACCAAGAACAGGACGATTGATGGGGGATAGAGGATTACCGGAAGAATAATCAAGATCGCCGCAACAACTTTCATTTTTGGCGATAGGCGATCCCATTCACCAAGAATTCCGGAGCGAGGTTGCTTCTCCATTGTGAATTACTTGCTTGCTAGACGAGCTTCACGACGGATACGTTGTTCCGCAGGATCTGGAACAGGGACGGCACCGATTAATCTTTTGGTGTATTCCTCGCGAGGGCTCTTCAGGATTTGATCTCGCGAACCTACCTCAACAAGGCGG
>CANMCL010000014.1 GCA_947496345.1 Actinomycetota bacterium | reverse complement strand
AGGCAAACTCGGCGAGTTTTGTAATCACATCTTCGTGCGGTTGTACGTGAATATAGGTTTTAGAGCCCTTAGAACTTTTTGCGTTAACAAATCCGCTGACGCTCTCTTGATGTAACTTATCGACACCGGCCACTCTTGGTGGAATAGCGCTACGAAGAAAGTCATATGGGTGCGCTAACCAGCGCGCGCAACCTTTGCTCACTAATTGGATTAACCCTGGTGGTGCAACAACCGCTGGTGAGAGAACTTTTGAGACATATTTCAGACCCGACTGGGATCCTTCATTACTTCGTTCGACAACAAGTGCTTCACATTCACGACCAGCGAAATCAACGCTAATGCGAACACCAGCGCGTACCTGGGAATCTAAGCGCGCGGGAACGAGATAATCAAAAATTCCGTCTAGGTGCGCGACGCCGTTATCAACCCAAACTTTCGCAATTGGTGCAGATTCTGCCGCGATCTTCTCAACACGTTTTGCCGTTTCGGTCTTAAGGCGAAGCGGCCGCGCAGTCGACACGGCTGAACCTAGTTGTTAATTAACTGCTGCGCGAAGTTGATCGACTCGCGAAGTTGTTTCCCAGGTGAAGTTGGGAAGTTCGCGACCGAAGTGGCCGTAGGCAGCTGTCTGCGAGTAGATCGGGCGAAGTAGATTAAGGTCACGAATGATCGCTGCCGGACGAAGATCAAAAACGTTGGTGACTGCATCTTGAATCTTCTGAACCGGGACAGTTTCGGTTCCAAAAGTTTCAACAAAGACTCCCACAGGCTGTGCCTTACCAATTGCATACGCAACTTGAACTTCACAACGACGCGCTAATCCAGCAGCAACGACATTCTTGGCAACCCAACGCATTGCATATGCGGCAGAACGATCCACCTTAGATGGATCCTTACCCGAGAAGGCTCCTCCACCATGGCGCGCCATTCCGCCGTAGGTGTCAACGATAATCTTTCGACCAGTTAAGCCAGCATCGCCCATTGGACCACCAATAACAAAGCGACCGGTTGGGTTAATAAGAGTGCGCATATCTTTGCGAGGAAGATCAATCTTCGCCAAGACCGGCTCAATCACAAACTCAATGATCTCCGGAGTTAGCTTCTTAGCAACGTCTACCTCTTCGGCGTGCTGACTGGAAATTACTACAGTGTCCAGACCAACCGCTCTATCACCATCGTATTCAATGGTTACTTGAGTTTTTCCGTCTGGTCTTAAGTATGGCAGCGCTCCTGATTTGCGAACAGCCGAAAGTTGCTGTGCCAGTTCATGCGCTAACCAGATTGGGAGTGGCATTAACTCTTTAGTGTCATCGCAGGCATAGCCAAACATCAAACCTTGGTCTCCAGCGCCTTGTAGATCAAGGGGATCGGCTGATGATGCAACACGATTTTCATAAGCATCATCAACACCCTGAGCAATATCTTGAGATTGCTGACCAATAGAAATTGAAACACCACAACTATTTCCGTCGAAACCCTTTACAGATGAGTCATAACCAATACCGATTACAGTGTCGCGAACAATTCCCATAACATCGGCATATCCATTGGTTGTTACCTCACCTGCGACGTGAACCTGCCCCGTTGTAATCAACGTTTCGACAGCCACGCGACTTGATGAATCTTGCGCGATAAGAGAATCTAGGATGGCATCGGAAATTTGATCCGCGATCTTATCTGGATGGCCTTCTGTAACAGATTCAGAGGTAAAGAGACGTTTTGACATTGGATTAACCTAACTGGCTTAGGGCCTGATCAAGCAACAACTCGGCTAGCGTGTCTTTGCTGGTTTGTGGAACTCTTATTTGAGCGCCGTTGCTCGTAATGATAAAACCTTGAGTATCTAGGGCACCAAATATTGCGCCATTAGATACATTGTTGAGATAGAGAATATTAGCGCCCTTAGCCACTCTTTTTGCCTCCGCCGCTACTAAGTCCTCATTAGTCTCGGCAGCAAATGCGATAACTATCTGATTCTTCCGTAAATTAGCGATTGACTTTAGGAGATCAGGATTCTCGATTAGTGGAATATCGTGTAACTGGCCCTTCTTGATTTTGCCCTCCGAGTATTGCGAGGGCCGGGCATCAGCAACAGCTGCACTCATAACCAATAAATCGGTTGCTGGAAATTCAATTTCTAGCGCCGCATGCATCTGTGTAGCCGTTTCGACTTCCAATATTTCAATCCCAGAAAGATCCTCGACCTCCTCGCCAGAGAGTTGTGGGTTGGCAAAGATCATCTTTACTTGAGCACCGCGATCGCGCGCAGCTCGAGCAACGGCTGCCCCTTGTCGCCCACTAGAGCGATTACCAATGAAGCGCACTGGATCAATCGCTTCACGTGTGCCGCCCGCAGTTACTAAGACCCGCTTTCCTAAAAGATCTTTCTTTACATCAACCAACTTTTCGAATTCGCTAATGATTGTCTGGGTCTCTGGGAATCTTCCCTGACCGTAGTCATCACCTGTTAAACGACCGACCGCTGGCTCTAATATCGTAAAACCACGCGACCTTAACGTCTTCACATTTTCTTGGGTTGCGGGATCCTGCCACATCTGCGGATGCATCGCCGGAACTATAAGGACAGGTACATCAAGGGCTAAAACTAAATTAGTCAGTAAATCATCGGCACGACCTGCAGTGATTCTTGCGATCAAATCCGCGGTAGCTGGTGCAATTATCAGAGCGTTCGCTTTATTTGCTAGCGAAATATGTCTGACTTCATCAACTCGCTCCCACACTTGGGTGGTAACAGCGCGGTGCGAGAGCGCCTCCCAAGTTGCCGCCCCGACGAAATTTAGGCTAGAAGGTGTGGGTACGACAGTTATTTGATAGCCGCGATCCTGTAACCGACGTAAAAGATCGCAGGATTTATACGCGGCAATGCCGCCGCCAACCCCGAGAATTACTTCTCGAACTTTAGCCATTTGGGTGAAGGAGAGAAGAGGTGCTTACGCTGTTGGTTCGAGGTTTTCGATAGTCAAAAGTCCCTCGTTGATTTCACGAAGTGCAATTGACAGCGGCTTCTCGTGTACGTGAGTTTCAACCAGTGGGCCAACGTATTCAAGAAGACCTTCACCCAGTTGTGAGTAATACGCATTTATCTGACGCGCGCGCTTTGCAGCGTAGAGCACCAAGCTGTATTTAGATCCGCTCTTGTCGAGAAGTTCGTCGATTGGTGGGTTCGTGATTCCGTCCATTTGGACCTCCTGGGTACGTACGAATTTACTGAGACTAACTAGGAATTATTGGTTAATCCTATCAGGCGATCGACGACCTCTTCCACTCGCTCATTTACGAGCGAAATATCGAATAACCCTGCTTGTGCAAGTTCTTCCTGTGCCAAAGCGAGCCGCGCCGCCCTTCTTTCGGGCGAGTCAGTGCCTCGGCCTTCTAAACGATTAACTAACTCTTCCCATGATGGTGGTTGGAGAAAAACTAATATCGCTTCGGGTGCACTTGCCTTAACTTGTTTTGCGCCTGCGATTTCAATTTCGAGCAAAACATTCTTTCCATCTCGAAGCGCACCTTCTACTGGTTTTCGAGGAGTGCCATATCTGTTGCCAGCGAACTCTGCCCATTCTAAGAAAAGCGATGACTTAATAGCGCTATCAAATTCAGTGTCACTATAAAAGTAATAATCGGAACCATCTACTTCATTATGGCGAGCCAGACGCGTTGTCGCTGAGACGCTGACCCAGAAAGAATCTGTCGCTCGAAGCGCTTTAGCGACCGTACTTTTACCAACTCCCCCAGGACCAGATAGAACAAGCAATTTTCCACGTTGAGTGGCGCCGATTCGATCTGGAAATTCACGAAGTAAGTTTTGGCGTTGCGCGGTGCCTAAGCCTTGAATGCGCCTAGTTTGTGAAATTTGCAAACGATCTAGAGTTGCGATGGCGCGCACCTTACCTACACCGGAGAAAGATTCAAGTAACTCAACCACGCGCATCTTTGCTATCGCTTCATCGCTCTTAGCCAAATCGAAAACTGCAGAAAGGGTTAGATCACCAACCTTTACGCGAGCCTTCGTAGCAGCTCGAACTTGACGCGCAGCAGTCGACTTCGCCAAAGCAGCCGAACGTTGTTCGGCAGTTAACTTTGGAGGAATCGGCATTATTCAACTCTACGCAATTGCGCTCAAAATTTCATCAGCAATCATTCGCGCCTTCGCAGTCATTGCTGTCGTTCCTTCACTCCAGGATTTGGTTATTGGGCGACCGATCACGACGTAATTTGCGCCAGCGGCTATCGCATCACCTGGCGTCATAGTGCGCATTTGATCATCACCACCCTGTTCTGCAAGTGGCCTGACTCCGGGAGTGATAATAATTGGTTCACTCCCTATGGCGCTTCGGATCGCCGCAGTTTCCAAGGGAGAACAAACTATCGCTTTAGCGCCAGATTCAACTGCCATCTTCGCGAGGGCAACTGCACTTTCCAGTGCGGGATTTGAATATCCAATTTCGAATAAATCAGATTCAGAGAGTGAAGTTAAAATAGTAACAGCGGTAACAGCAACATTTGGTACTGCTTTAGCCGCGGCGGTAACCATTGCTCGACCACCGCTTGCATGAACGGTGAGGAACTTAGGACTTAACCCAGAAATCGCTGCTGCCGCTCCAGCGACAGTGTGTGGAATATCGTGCAGCTTTAGATCTAAGAAAATCTCTGCTCCGGTTCGTTTTACAACTTGAGCAACACCTGCGGCACCAAAATTCAAATAAAATTCCAGACCTAACTTATATACGCTGACAGACTCCTCCGTCGCGTTTATCCAGGCGATGGCTGTTTCAAAATCGGAAGTATCAACTGCGAGAATTATTGGCGCTTTCATTTCTCCTCCGCGCGATGGGCGTAACCAATCGCAGATTTTAACGATGGGAAACCTTTTGCAATCAATAGTTCTTGCAACTCGCGTTGAATCTGAATAACCGCGGATGGATTGCCGAAACTTGCAGTTCCGACGCTTACCCCAGAAGCCCCCGCCAAGATTAACTCCAGCGCATCTCTGCCTGATGAAACACCACCCATTCCTAAAATCGGAACGCTTGGTAACGCTGCATGCACTTGATAAATTGCGCGGACCGCAACTGGTCTAATTGCTGGGCCTGATAGACCACCCGTCTTGCCACCGAGATGAGGGCGCATCGAATCTAAATTGATAACCATTCCAAGTACCGTATTGATTAGCGCCAAGGCATCTGCACCGGCATCGACAACAACTCGTGCAATCTCCGGCAAGTTTGTGACATCCGGTGAAAGCTTGGCGATAATCGGAATTTCGCCACCGATTGTGCGGCGTACCCCATCAATCACGCGACGTGAAGCATCGGGATCGCAGGCAAATACCAATCCACGATTTTCAACATTAGGGCAAGAGATATTTACTTCCAGCGCGCTAATTCCAGCAACTGATCTGACTTTACGAGCCAGCGTCGCATACTCCTCAACGGTCTCTCCTGCGATCGAAACAATTACTCTCGATTTTTGTTCGATCAACCAGGGAACATCCTTTGCTAAGAAGGCGTCAATTCCCGGGCCTTGTAAACCAATTGAATTAAGCATTCCCGAAGGAGTTTCTGCCATCCGAGGAGTTGGTCTGCCGTATCTAGGTTTATTCATAACCGATTTCGTGACGACTGCCCCGATATCTTTCAAATCAAAGAATTGCGCCAACTCTTTACCTGAACTGGCGCAACCGCTGGCGGTGAATACTGGCGTATTAAAGAAGGCATTGCCTAAAGTGGTGGAGAAATCAAAGGCGTTCAAGGGGTGCCTTCCGGAACTTGGCCGACCATCTGCCATTGAACTTGTGCGCCATCCATAACCGGACCATCAATACATGAACGCAGCATCGCAACTTTGCCATCTTCTCCCATTACTGGAAGGACGCAGGTCATACATATCCCAATACCGCAGGCCATCGCTTCTTCAACTGCACATTGATGAACCACATCGGTACCAAGTGTTAACGCTGATATTGCACTCAACATACCCATCGGGCCACAAGAGTAAATAACATCGACTTCTCTATTTTCAATAAGCGTTTTGATTGGTTCAGTCACGCGCCCAGTTTCGCCCATAGTTCCGTCTTCGGTATAAATTTTTAGAGAATTAACGGCACGCTTGCCCTCCATAGGGGCGTAGATCTTGGCACCGATAGATGCACCAAGGAGCATGTCCACTTTGCAGCCGCGCGCTTTTAAAACTTCCGCTAAACCAAAAAGAGGTGCGGATCCGTAGCCACCACCTACGAGAAGCGCCTTTACCGGCTCGGTTGGAATTCCAAAGGCGGTGCCAAGTGGAGCCACGATATCTATTTCAGCTCCTTCTGGTTGCGAGCAAAGCCACTTTGAACCAGTTCCGTGCGGAGCAACAATCAACTCCATTGTTCCACCAAAACTTACACTCTCTGCAACTCGCGAGATCGCGAAAGCGCGACGTAGAATCATTCGTGAGGAGTCGCCTCCAACTTTTATTGCGACAAAGTTTCCCGGGCGACATGATTTAACTAAATCACCAATTCCAAAAACGATTTGGTGGTATTGACCAACTCGCTTATTGGCAAGAATGGTTGCATTCATTTGCGCGGCTGATCGATTAATTTGTGACATTATCGTTTCAACCATTCCTGAATAGGTAAAACGTTAAGTTCACCGCGTTGCAGCGCCTTAATTCCCTCAACTGCCGCACTAAAACCTGCAGTTGTTGTTATGCAAGGAATCGAACGTTGGATAGCCGCAGTTCGAATAGCCCAACCATCTACACGCGTACCTCGCCCAACTGGCGTGTTAATAACTAAATCAACATCACCGCTGTTTAGTAGTTCAACAATTGTGCGCTCCCCCATTGGGCCTGAGCCTTCCGAGTTTTTGCGAACTTTATGGGCAAGAACTCCATTAACCGCGAGATAATCTGCGGTTCCCCCGGTTGCCAATAAGTTAAAGCCGAGAGCAACTAGCGCTTTAGCGGGAGCTATTCCAGAAGCTTTATCTTTATCAGCGAGGGATACGAAGACTGTTCCTGACTTTGGCAATGGTCCGAATGCGCTGATCTGTGATTTGGCATAACTCTCACCAAAAGTTTCAGCGATACCCATGACTTCACCGGTGGAACGCATTTCTGGTCCTAGAACTGCGTCTACTCCCCGTCCATCTGTGCGGCGGAAGCGGTTCCAAGGCAGAACAGCTTCTTTAACTGATGTTCCCTTTGCCACACCATCTGCGCTATTTGGTAACAGCCCTTCAATCTTTAGTTCAGCGATTGTTGTTCCCATAGATAATCTCGCTGCAGCCTTTGCCAACGCAACGCCAGTCGCTTTACTTACAAAAGGTACGGTTCGAGATGCGCGGGGATTTGCTTCCAAAACATATAAAACATCTTCGGCCAATGCGAATTGAATATTTATCAGACCCAATACGCCCACACCTTGAGCGATTTTGAGAGTAGCCTCACGAATTGTTTTCAACTGCGCCGGAGTTAAGGTTGCTGCGGGAAGCACACAAGCGCTATCTCCTGAGTGAATTCCCGCTTCTTCGATGTGCTCCATCACTCCACCCAAAAAGAGTTCTTGCCCGTCATAGAGGGCATCTACATCTATCTCTATCGCACTGTCTAAGAATCGATCTACAAGTACGGGGTGGTCAGGTGTGATATCAGTGGCGCGGTTAATGAATCCAGAAAGCGCGACGTCATCATAAACAATCTCCATGCCTCGTCCGCCGAGAACGAATGATGGGCGAACAAGAACTGGGTAACCAATTCGTGCAGCAATATCTAACGCTTCCATCTGAGATGCAGCCATTCCGAATTCTGGCGCAGTTAGCGATTGTTCAGCTAGAACTTTGCCAAAAGCACCTCGCTCTTCAGCAAGATTAATCGCCTCAGGTGAAGTGCCGAGGATGTTTACTCCTGCAGCTTTGAGTCCGGCGGCCAATCCGAGTGGTGTTTGACCTCCTAGTTGCGTGATAACTCCGAGTACTGGCCCGGCCAAAGATTCGGCGTGAACTACTTCAAGCACATCTTCTAAAGTGAGTGGCTCAAAATAGAGACGATCCGATGTGTCGTAATCGGTAGAAACAGTTTCAGGGTTGCAATTGATCATAACTGTTTCAAATCCCGCGTCCCGTAAAGTAAATGAAGCGTGAACGCAAGAGTAATCGAATTCAATGCCCTGACCGATCCGGTTAGGACCACTTCCTAGAATAATCACCGCAGGTTTTGTACGCGGGCGAACTTCTGTCTCTTCTTCATAACTTGAATAGTGATAGGGAGTAAATGCTTCGAACTCAGCAGCGCAGGTATCAACCGTTTTATAAACTGGACGTACATTTGCATGATGACGAGCTTTTCGTACATCCTCTTCAGTTAGGCCTCGCAACAACGCAATCTGAGCATCAGAGAATCCCATCTCTTTCGCTGATCGCAAGACGCTTTCTGACAGTTCTCCTGGGTGAGCCAATTCTCTCGCGCGTTCATTGATCAAATCAATTTGGTGCAGAAACCAACGATCGATTTTTGTCGCAGCAAATACTTCATCAATCTGGGCGCCGGCCCACATAGCTTTCTGCACCTGTTGCAGCCGATATTCGGTGGGAATTTGCATAGAATTTAGTAGCGCCGCTTTATCGATTTGCGAAACATCTGCTGGGAATTGAAAGATTGCTTCTTTACGTTCCAGCGAGCGAAGCGCCTTCATAAGCGCTTCAGGGAATGAACGACCTATCGCCATAGCTTCGCCAACGCTCTTCATTGTCGTCGTTAACCTAGGATCTGCATCGGGAAACTTTTCAAAGGCGAATCGTGGAGCCTTTACAACGATGTAATCCAGAGTTGGTTCAAAGGAGGCTGGTGTTACCTGGGTAATGTCATTTTTAATCTCATTAAGGGTGTATCCGATCGCTAGTTTGGTAGCGATCTTTGCAATAGGAAACCCTGTCGCCTTTGAAGCAAGTGCACTGGAACGCGAAACTCTTGGATTCATCTCAATGACAATTATTCGACCATCATCAGGATTGACAGCAAATTGGATATTACACCCACCGGTTGCAACACCAACCTCACGAATAATATCGATCGAAAGATTACGCAGTTTTTGAAACTCAACATCAGTTAAAGTCAGAGCAGGTGCAACAGTTATTGAGTCTCCTGTATGTACACCCATAGGATCGATATTTTCAATGCTACAAACGATAACTACGTTGTCGGAGGCATCACGCATTACTTCAAGTTCGTATTCTTTCCAGCCTAAGATAGATTCTTCAAGAAGAACTTCGGAAGTTGGGCTATGGCGCAGACCCGCACCTGCGATTTGTCGCAAATTCTCTTCATCAAAGGCTATGCCGGAACCAAGTCCACCCATAGTGAAGGAGGGACGAACAACAACTGGGTACTTCAAAATTGCAGCACCTGCAACAACTTCCTCCATCGTGTGACAGATTACCGACTTCGCAGATTCGCCACCAATCTTTTCGACGATACCCCGGAAGAGTTCACGATTTTCTCCTCGTTCGATTGCATCTACATCTGCTCCAATTAACTTAGTCCCATAACGATCTAGAGTTCCCGCTTTATGTAAACCTATCGCAGCATTCAGCGCTGTTTGCCCGCCTAGAGTCGCTAAAACCGCATCAGGTCTTTCCTTGGCAATAATCTTTTCAATAAATTCAGGAGTTATCGGTTCGATATATGTTGCATCAGCAAATTCTGGATCGGTCATAATCGTTGCCGGATTTGAATTTACAAGAATTACGCGTATCCCTTCAGAACGAAGAACACGACAAGCTTGAGTCCCTGAATAATCGAATTCGCACGCCTGACCGATGACTATTGGACCAGAACCAATTACTAAGACGCTCTTTATCGAAAGATCGCGTGGCATTAGATTGAACCAACTTTGCGCGGATACTTAACCATTAAATCTATGAAGCGATCAAATAAATATGCGGCATCGTGTGGGCCGGCAGCAGCTTCTGGGTGATATTGCACGCTAAATGCGCCGCGCTCTAATAACTGTAAGCCTTCTACGACTCCATCATTTAAACCAACATGAGTTACTTCACCCGATCCAAATACGGTATTAAAGACTCCATCGGTCGGCGCTTTGATTGCAAAGCCGTGGTTGTGCGCTGTGATTTCAACTTTTCCTGATTTCTTATCTAAAACAGGCTGATTAATCCCCCGGTGGCCAAACTGTAATTTGTAAGTGTCGAATCCCAAAGCGCGGCCTAGTATTTGATGACCGAAGCAGATCCCGAATATCGGAATTTCTTCCAGGAGAATATCTCTTACCAATTCCACTACATCATCCATTGTCGCAGGATCCCCAGGACCATTCGATAGAAATACACCGTCCGGATGTAACTTCTCTATATCTTCAAGGGTGGAGTTAAACGGTAGTACATGCACTTCCACTCCCCGAGCAGCTAACGCTCTTGGAGTTGCTCCTTTGATTCCAAGGTCAATTGCGGCAACTGTAAATTTCTTCTCACCTATAGCCGGAACAATATAAGGCTTTGACGTGGAGACATCTGCACTTAGATGAGCACCAGACATCGCATCAGTCTTTCGTACTTCGATGACCATCTCTTCGCGCGAGATCTCTACATCTGAAAAGATTCCAACTCGCATCGCGCCACGATCTCGCAAATGACGAGTAAGAGCGCGGGTATCAATTCCTTGTATTCCAACAATTCCTTGCTCAATCAGCTCAACTTCTAAATCTTTCTCGCTTCGCCAATTACTTGTAATCGTCGAAGGATTGCGAACCACAAATCCAGCTACCCATATCTTCTTCGATTCGTTATCAGGGGTATTGACCCCGGTATTTCCAATGTGTGGTGCGGTCATTACGACGACTTGTCGATGGTAACTAGGGTCGGTAAGCGTCTCTTGATAGCCCGTCATGCCCGTTTGGAATACCGCTTCACCAAATGTGCGACCGGTTGCTGCCCAAGACTTACCTTCAAAGATTCTTCCATCATCTAATACAAGAAAGGCTTTAGCCACTACTGACCTCCTTGCGGAGAAAGTTTACCGTTGAGAAAAGTGGGCGCGCCGCGGAAGAAGGTTGCCGTAACAACGCCTTGCAGATCCATTCCATGGAAAGGGGTATTGCGACTGCGGGATGCAACTCGATCGCGATCCACGCGAACACTTTGGGTCGGATTGATCACAGATAAATTCGCAACGTTACCAACTGCTATTTGCTGTCCGTGATCGGAATATCGACCGATTCGCGCTGGCGCATAACTCATTCGATCTGCCACCGCCTCCCAGGACATTAGTCCCGTAGCCACCATAGTCTGATTAATGATTGCCAGCGCACTTTCTAACCCCAGCATTCCAAAAGCAGCCTCTTGCCATTCGCACTCTTTCGCCTCCGCTGGATGAGGGGCGTGATCGGTTGCAACGATATCAATTGTTCCATCGGCAAGACCTTCACGAAGAGCTTCAACATCACGCTGCGTACGAAGAGGAGGATTAACTTTATAAATTGGATCGTAACTTAGTGCGCTCTCATCCGTTAACAATAAATGATGTGGAGTAACTTCTGCTGTTACATCCATGCCGCGCGCTTTTGCCCAACGAATTATTTCTACACCACCCGCAGTAGTTAGGTGACAGATATGTAAGCGTGACTTAACGTGATCAGCAATCAAAATGTCTCGCGCGATGATCGCTTCTTCGGCTACCGCTGGCCAACCCTTCAACCCCAATCGTGAAGATATCTCGCCTTCATTCATCTGCGCACCAATAGTTAAGCGTGGTTCTTGTGCATGCTGTGCGATCACGCCATCGAACTTCTTTACATACTCCAACGCTCGCCGCATTACCAATGGATCAAATACGCAATTGCCATCATCGCTAAAGATTCTTACTCGTGCGCGCGAATCCGCCATTGCGCCAATTTCAGAAAGGTTCTCACCTAACAGTCCGCGCGTTACAGCGCCAATGGGGAATACATCGACAAAACCAGCGCTCTGTCCTAAAGCGTAAACCTGCTCAACTACACCGGCGGTATCTGCGACTGGAGATGTATTTGCCATAGCCGAAACTGCGACGAACCCACCCTTAGCAGCCGCCATAGAACCCGATAAAACCGTTTCTGCATCTTCTTTTCCTGGCTCGCGTAAATGTGTGTGCAAATCCACTAAGCCAGGTAGCGCCACGCAACCAGACAAATCAACTTCTATTACGCCCTCCGCCTTTGCCAACGAAGTTGATAACCCAGAAATCTTTCCCTCGCGAATCTCAATATCGCTCTTACTTCCGTCAGGAAGCGTCAAACCCTTAAGTAAATAACTTGCTTGTGTCATAGCGTTGCTCCAATCTCTTGGCTACCTGCGAGGAGTAGGTACAGAACTGCCATACGAATGCTGACACCATTTGCAACTTGTTCAACAATCACCGAACGCGCTCCATCTGCGGCATCAGCGGTGATTTCTAATCCGCGATTCATAGGACCTGGATGCATAACGATCGCATCAGGTTTTAGCGCTCTAATTCGATCGCTATTTAATCCGAAATATCTGGAATATTCACGAGCACTTGGAAAGAAGAGTTCGTTCATTCTCTCCATTTGAATCCGCAGCATCATCACTGCATCCACCCCATCAATTACCGCATCTAGATCGTAGGAAATGGTGCACGGCCAACTCTCCACGCCCACCGGCAAAAGCGTTGGCGGAGCAACTAAAACAACTTGTGCTCCAAGTTTGGATAACAAAAGGACATTAGATCGAGCAACTCGTGAATGTAAAACATCGCCAACAATCGCAATTCGTAATCCAACCAGATCATTCGCACCTTTAGATAGATGCTTTCGGATCGTAAATGCATCAAGCAGTGCTTGGCTGGGGTGTTCGTGTGTTCCATCCCCAGCGTTTATTACCGCGCCAGACATCCACTGAGAATCGGCCAATCTTTGCGCCGCACCAGATGCACTGTGACGAATGATTACCGCATCGGCTCCCATTGCCTGCAGCGTCATCGCTGTATCTTTGAGTGATTCACCTTTACTGATACTTGATCCCTTTGCGGAGAAGTTAATTACATCGGCAGAAAGCCTCTTTGCGGCCGCCTCAAAAGAGATTCGCGTGCGAGTGGAATCTTCAGCGAAGAGATTTACGATGGTGCGACCACGCAAGGTCGGCAACTTCTTCATTGGTCCATCACTTACTCGCGCCATCTCTTGAGCGGTATCTAGAATTGAAATCGCTTCAGCTTTTGAGAGGTCGTTTATGGATAAAAGGTGCTTCACTCTGAGCCACCTTCAATCAACACTTCATCGGCGCCATCAAGCTCGGTTAAGTGCACGATTACGCTTTGCGCGGCCGAGGTTGGAATATTCTTACCGACGTAATCCGCACGGATTGGCAACTCCCGGTGCCCACGATCTACCAAGATTGCTAACTGAACGCTCTTAGGTCGCCCGATCTCTCCTAAAGCATCCAGCGCAGCACGAATTGTTCTGCCGGAGTAAAGAACATCATCAACCAAAATCACATTTCTGCCTTCAACGCCTAGTGAAGGAATCATCGTTGGCATCAATGCGCGAGGCGGACGCATCCGTAGGTCATCGCGATGCAGGGTTATATCTAAAGTGCCAACCTGAATCGGAACGCCTTCAATTTTGGAGATAATCTCTGCGATCCGTTTAGCAAGGTGTGCACCACGAGTTGG
>CANMCL010000013.1 GCA_947496345.1 Actinomycetota bacterium | reverse complement strand
TGGAGCCCCCCGTCAGGATTGAACTGACGACCTGCGCATTACAAGTGCGCTGCTCTACCACTGAGCTAGAGAGGCTTGCCACCTTTGCAGGCAACGGGCGTAATTATGGCAGTTAACGGCGTAATCTAAAAATCATCAATCTCTGCAGCGCAGACGGGTAGGTTTACCGCATGCGATTGGGCGTTTTAGATGTGGGGTCAAACACTGTCCACCTCCAAGTCGTCGATGCTCACCCTGGAGCCCGTCCAAGCCCGGCAACAAATCAAAAAGTTGAACTGCGACTTCACGAATATTTAAATAAAGAAGGTGAAATAACCGCCGAGGGCGTTGCACTTCTTGAAGAATCGATCGCTGATGCAATTTCACATGCCAAAGATTTTCAAACGGAGGAAATCTTGGCTTTTGCAACATCTGCAATACGAGATGCAAAAAATGGAAAAGAGATCCTTGATCAAATAAATAAGAAGTTTGAAATTGATTTGCAAGTTCTCTCAGGCGATGATGAAGCGCAGATGACTTTCTTAGCAGTACGGCGCTGGTTGGGTTGGTCAAGTGGCCGTCTGCTCGTTTTAGATATCGGCGGTGGTTCACTTGAAATTGCAGTCGGCGATGATGAACGAGCAGAAGCAACCATTTCACTTCCACTTGGCGCATCACGATTGACACGCGAATATCTTGACTCTGACCCACATACCTCGAAAGAGATTAAAGCGCTAGAAACCTATGTATTCGAAGCCATCAAAGTATCTCTGCCAGAAGATATATCCAAACATATTGCAGATCACTTTGTCGCAACTAGTAAGACATTTAGAACTCTCGCTAGATTAGGAGAACATTGGTTTGAGGATAATCCAAAGTATTTAAAGATTAATTCGCTCACCAAAATGATTCCAAAATTGCAGGATATGTCGAATAAACAACGTGCTGAGCTGCCCGGGGTTTCGCAGAGTCGTGCGCGCCAAATTGTGGCGGGTGCAATTGTTGCGCGCAACGTGATGGAGCGGCTACACATCAATGAGCTTGAGATTTGCCCTTGGGCGCTACGCGAAGGAATTGTCCTTCGTTGGCTTGATTGGATGGAGCGTTAAGGCCTTCAAATCACCTTAAATTAAAGGTTCGTCGATCCAATCGCAAGCAATAACTTCACCTGCGCGGCAATGCAGAACAATGGCTTGCGCTGGTTCTAACTCACGATCCATTGATTTAAAATATTTCTTACCAACTAATTTCTTAACAACCTTTGGGATAATTGGATTATGGCTACAAACTATTGCAGGAATTCCACGGTCCATTAAATCTTGCACATAATCCATCGGGGCTTCCCGATCTGTTTCAAAGCCATATTCAGATAGATCTTTTGAAAAAATTGGAGTCTTTTGCAGAGATCGCGCCATTACATCGATTGTTTCAATACAGCGCAACGCATCCGAAGTATGAATTTCAGTCGCGTTGTATGGCATATAGATAGGCAAGAGTCGCTTTGCTTGCAACTGTCCGCGGTGTTCAAGCGGACGATCACCATCATCACCATCCCAATCTGTGCGCTTTAGCGCTTTGGCATGGCGTAATAAAATTATTGGAAAAGTATCTGCGCCAAAATCCAGAAAGAAATCAACTATCGCACGATCATCTTTGTTGGTGAGCTTCTCTTTTGCTTTTTTCGGCGCTACCCACTCGACCTGATCAACTTCTTCGGGATTAGGTTTACCAGTTTGACCTGTTGCTGCAGCAGCCCAATAACGAACTTCTTTCGGCGCACCTTCTAATTTATAAACAACGGTTCCGATTTCAGGCCCAAAAATTGATTCATAGCCCGTCTCCTCTTGAATCTCGCGGTAACCGGCGGAGATATGAGACTCACCAGGTTCTACTTTTCCTTTTGGTAGCGACCAGTCGTCATATCTCGGGCGATGGATTACTGCAATTTCTAATTCGTTGTTACTCGCTTTACGCCACAAAACAGCGCCTGCGGCTTGAATCATGGGAGTAGCGGAGTCTTTAGCCATTAGTGAGCTCTCTTGTATCGCTTGATATAGACGCTCTGCAAATCTTGCAGAGGCTCACCAGCAGCGTTCTTTGCTACGCGTAACCACTTCTCTTTAGATTGATGCCAACTAGCTGTTTCATCACTGAGCGAGAGATCAAATATCTCCTGTAAAGATGATTTGTGCACAGGGCGCTCGATTCGTACCAAACTCTCCACGCGTCGATCAAGATTGCGATGCATTAAGTCAGCGCTACCGACCCAGTACTCATCTTCCCCACCATTTACAAAGTGATAGATACGCGAATGTTCTAAGAAGCGACCGAGAATTGAGCGCACTGTGATGTTTTCAGATAAGCCAGCGATTCCTGGTCGCAGCGAACAAATGCCTCTTACTACTATGTCTATCTTGACTCCTGCTTGGGAAGCCTCGTAAAGAGCTTCAACAAAATCTTCATCGAGAAGTGAGTTAAGTTTTATCTGAATTCCCGATGGACGTCCAGCTTTAGCCATGGCGGTCTCATTGATAATCTTCTCAAGCAATCCGCTCCGTAAAGTTCGAGGTGCAACTAAGAGTCGTGAGTAAGTTGATTGTGGAGCAAAACCAGAAAGTTGATTAAATAATTTTGTTAAATCATCCGTCAGCAGTGGATCGGCGCTTAACAAACCTAAATCTTCATAAAAGCGCGCGGTCTTCGGATTGTAATTTCCGGTTCCCATATGGCAGTAAAGACGCAAACCTTGAGCTTCATCTCGGACCACCAAAGATAACTTCGCGTGAGTCTTCAATCCCATCAGCCCGTAAACAACATGGACACCTGCAGCTTCAAGTTTGCGCGCCCAACGAACATTTGCTTGTTCATCGAAACGAGCGCGAAGTTCAATTACAGCAAGGACTTGTTTCCCTGCCTCAGCAGCCTCAATTAGCGCCTCAACAATTGGTGAGTCACCTGATGTGCGATAAAGGGTTTGCTTAATAGCCAAGACATTTGGGTCTTGTGCAGCATGCTGTAAAAACTGCACAACCGATGAGGTAAATGACTCATAAGGATGGTGGAGCAGAATTTCGCCTTGGCGAATTGCAGCAAAGAATAGGTCCGGCTCCTCAGGATCTACTTCGCGTAAAGATGCAACGGTGCGGGATCTAAATGCAGGGAAATTTAACTTTGGCAGATCAAGATCAGTGATTTTCAAGAGATCGCGCAAATTAAGCGGAGCCGGAAGTGAAAGAACGTTTGCAGGATTAATATCTAATTGTTCACATAGTTTGTTGCGGAGTTTTTCATCAACTCCAGATTCAATTTCTAAACGAACTGGTGGTCCGAAGCGGCGGCGAGCGAGTTCTTGTTCGATCGAAGTAAGCAAGTTTTCGGAATCTTCTTCTTCAAGTTCAATATCCTGATTTCGAGTAATGCGGAAGGTGTAATGATCTTCAATCAACATTCCAGGAAAAAGTTCTTGCAGGTGAATCGAGATCAACTCTTCTAGCGGCAGAAATCGAGTTGTGTGTGTTGCGGGACTCACCGGGATAAATCGCGAAAGAATCGGTGGCACTTTGATGCGCGCAAAATATTCTTCAGAGCTCTTAGGATTCTTAACCATTACCGCCAGATTTAGCGAGAGCCCAGAAATATATGGAAATGGGTGTGATGGATCAACTGCTAGTGGAGTCAAAACAGGAAAAATACGATCGCTGAAAATGCGAGAGACATAAGAGCGCTCATCGTCTGATAAATCATCCCAGCGGAGAAATTCAATATCGTGGGTTATAAGTTCCGGTGAAATCACTTTCTTAAATAGATTGGCGTGGCGCAAAGTCAGTTCACGAACACGAACCGATATCGCTTCTAGGAGTTCGTCTGGGGTAAACCCAGCAGAATTTGCCGATTTTGAATTACCTTCAATTTTGCTTAAGAGCGATGCAACACGAACCATATAGAACTCATCAAGATTGGATGCAAAGATTGTTAAGAAGCGAATGCGTTCGAAGAGCGGAATTGATTGGTCTTCCGCCATTTCTAAAACGCGTTCATTAAAGGAGAGCCAACTTAACTCACGATCGATGAGATGCTGTGGTTCTGGCATGTTGTGATTCTCCCCTCTTCAAGTGAACGTTTGGTAATCAGGTCGTGGACAGCGGCTAAACGGGCCAACGCGCTGGAGTTGGATATTTAGCGCTTCTTCCATCACCTGATGATTTACCACGCAATCTGCGCCAAATCCAAGGTAGTGCAAATGTGAAGAACCAAATCATAGATGAAATCCTCCGTGTTAACCAAAAGGTTTTAGGCGCAGGAGGCAATGGAACCCGCCAACTTGGATCAAATTGATATCCCAACTTTTCCAGCAAGGCTTGGGCAACACGATTGTGCCCTTCAGCATTTAAATGCAAACGATCAAAGGCAAGGAATCTATTGTCACTAAAGAAGCTTTCATTGTTCGCATCATTAACGATTGCACCAACTTCAGCGCCAACTGCGCGCACTATTTTATTGAACTCACTAAAGCGCGCTGCCCAAAGATCGGAGCCACGTCCGGTATTTCCAGTACGCTCCAACACCGTAAATAGCATCAGCGTTGCACCAGTTTTTGCTGCGCGGCGCACTGCTTCTGCATAAAGTTCTTGTGCAACTTCGGGTTTGTAACCAGGGCGAAGCGCATCATTTGCACCGGCGTGAAAAGATAACAAAGTATCTGGACCGGTGACATAACCGATTGCGACCGGCAACTGGTCATCAATTACTTGCTTAAGTAACTTTCCGCGAACTGCCAAATTTACATAAGTAAATTCTGAATTTTCTTGCGCCATCACATCTGCAATACGATCTGCCCAGCCGCGGTATTGCCCGTTTATGATTTCATCGGACATTCCTTCAGAGTACGAGTCTCCGCAGACGATTAAACGCTTATATTTCATTTCCTAGCTCTTTCTAGATAATTATTTGCGACGTTGCTCGTCAACCCAGAACAAGGCAATTGATGTTGCCACACTGGCATTAAGAGACTCAGTAGTTGCACGCATCGGAATTGAAACAACTAAGTCGCACTTCTCGCGCACTAAGCGAGATAGACCTTTGCCTTCAGATCCAACGACGATCATTACATTCTCTTTCGCAACTTTCATGCCGCTCAAAGAGTGATCAGATTCACCATCTAAGCCAATAACAAAGCAACCTATTTTCTTTGCATCTTCAATGGTGCGGGCCATATTGGTTACTTGTGCAACCGGCAGACGTGCAGCAGCACCAGCAGATGATTTCCAGGCAGATGCCGTCATTGCGGCTGCGCGACGTTCGGTCATAACCACACCGGCTGCGCCAAATGCAGCTGCACTTCGCACAATCGCACCAAGATTTCGTGGATCAGTAACGCCATCAAGTGCGACAATCAAAATTGGATGGTTAGCGCGTTCCGTGATCTCTTGGAAAGAAGAGTATTGGTAAGGCTTAATTGCCAAGATAATTCCTTGGCTATTAGCGCTAATGCCTTCAATTTCGGCACGATGCACTTCGCGAATTGGTAGCTGGTGATGCAAAGCAAGTTGTAGCGATTCGGCTACGCGATCATCAACGTCAATACTGCGCGCAACAATTAACTCTGTTGCCGGAACACTGGCGCGTAACGCTTCAAGCACCGCATTGCGACCAGAAACAATTTCACCCTTTGGTTTTTCGCTGCGTCCAGTGCGAGTGCGTGGAGCGGCTTTCTTCTCGGCAGCCTTCTTACGTTTTGCTGCTGCGTGATAAGGACGGTCTTCCGCTTTTGGCGTTGGTCCTTTTCCTTCTAAGCGACGTTTATTTTTTCCGCCAGTTCCGCCTGTTGGTCCTTTTTTAGAACTGGTTCGAGCTGCGCCACGAGGTTTTGCTGAGCCGGCCATTTACTTCTCGCTTATCTGTGAGATAGACCAACGTGGCCCTTGTGCTGTGTCTTCAATAATTATTCCAAGTGCGGCAAGTCCATCGCGAATCTGATCGGATGCTGCAAAATCTTTTCGATCTCGCGCAGCAGTGCGTTGTGCAAGTGCGAGTTGAATAACGCCATCGAGTGCATCTGTTAAATCTGTGCCACCTGATATTGCAAAGGCGGGATCAAGTGGATCGCAACCAAGTACCTCAAGCGCTCCACGAATTTCGCTAGCAGAGGCGGAGATCACCGCTTTATCTCCCGAAGTTATTGCGCTATTTCCCAATCGCAGCGCCTCTGAAATACCCGCCAAGGCAGTTGGAACCGCTAAATCATCGTTCATTGCATCTGTAAATCCTTGTGAAATAACTGGAATTGGCGCTGATCCTAAAATTTCAGTGGCGCGATTTAAGAAACCTTCAATACGACGAAACGCGGTTGCCGATTCAGCTAGGGCATCGTGTGAAAACTCCAGCATTGAACGGTAATGCGCGCTGCCCAAATACCAACGCAATTCAATTCCGCGCACCGTTTTTAGAAGTTCAGCAACTTGTAGCGAATTACCAAGTGACTTGCTCATCTTTTCACCAGATGCGGTTACCCATGCGTTATGCATCCACCGCTTGGCGAATGCATAACCTGCGGCTTCTGATTGTGCAATTTCATTTTCGTGATGCGGGAAGATTAAATCTAAACCGCCACCGTGAATATCAAATGCTTCACCCAAATAGGCATGCGCCATCGCAGAACATTCCAAGTGCCAACCCGGACGACCCGCTCCCCAAGGAGTTGGCCAAGATGGATCTCCTGGCTTTGCCGCTTTCCAAAGTGCAAAGTCACGCGGATCTTTTTTATAAGTCTCATCAGCATCTGCTGCAGGTAGCAAGTCATCAACTTTTTGTCGCGAAAGAGTTAGATAAGAATCTAATTTGCGAACTTCCAGGTAAACATCTCCGTTACCGGGGGCGTATGCCGCACCGCGTTCTATCAATTGCGCCATCAGCTCAATCATTTGGGTGATGTGACCGGTTGCGCGTGGTTCGTAAGTTGGGGGCGCAACATTTAAAGCAGCGTAAGCATCAGAGAAGGCGCGTTCATATTTCATAGCAACAGCCCACCAAGGTGCTTTTTCGTGAACTGCCTTATGCAAAATCTTGTCATCAATATCGGTGACGTTACGGATAAACGTTACGTTGTAGCCGGATTTGGTCAGCCAGCGGCGCAAAATATCGAAGTTAACACCTGAGCGAACATGGCCGATATGCGGCGGTGCTTGCACGGTTGCACCACATAGATAAATTCCCACTTCACCAGCTTTGAGCGGCACAAATGGGGATGTGGTTCGCGTTAGCGTGTCATATAAAGATAGCGAACTCATTGGCTAAGTCTATCTTGCAAGGCTTATTTAGAATAAATCAGCGCTGATGCAATGGCGGCAATGCCCTTGCCTTCGCCAGTTAAGCCCATTCCATCGGTTGTTGTTGCAAGTAGCGCGACTTCTGCTCCGCCTAAAGCCTGCGATAGCGCAGCAATTGCTTCGGCGCGACGTGAACCAATTTTGGGACGATTACCAATAACTTGTACCGAAACATGCGAAATTTTAAATCCGCTCTTTTCAATTAAAGCTCGCGTTTCCTTTAACAAAGTCGTGCCAGATGCACCGGCATATTCCGGTTTATTTGTTCCGAAGTTTGAACCCAAATCACCTAAACCACTTGCGGCAAATAGTGCATCACAGATTGCGTGTGCTGCAACGTCGCCATCTGAATGTCCTTCAACACCATCTTGATCTGGCCACAACAAACCAGCTAGCCAAAGCGGCCGACCGACTTGGAAGTGATGAGCATCAACGCCGACACCAGTTTTAAAGGAATTTGATTTACCTAAGAATTGCAGCGCAGTTGCTAGATCGGATGCTGTTGTGATTTTCAGCGCTCGTTCTTCACCTGCGATAACCCGCACTGGTTTTCCGAGTGCTTCGACAAGTGCAGCATCATCGGTGGCCTCACCTGATGCGGCGTGCGCTTGGCTAATCAGTGCGTAAGTAAAACCCTGTGGCGTTTGAATCTTGCGCATCGAATTGCGATCAGGAGTTGAAGTTACGATTGAATCTTCACCAACAATTTTTACAGTATCTGTCTGGGCTAGTCCTGGAATAACCGCAACATCACCAGATTTGAGTGCAGCTACAACGCTTTGTGCCAGTGCCGGTGAAGCGAGTGCGCGCGCTGCATCATGAATTAAGACATATTCGGCATCGCTTGAAACTTTCGATAAACCGATGCGAACGCTTTCGGAACGAGTCGCCCCGCCAGTTACAACTGTTATGCCATCACCAACTAGCGCTTGAATTTGCTTTTCATAACCAGCAGGTGCGGTAACAATTATTTGATCAGCAACCGATGAGATAGAAGAAACTGCATGTTCAATTAAGGTTCGATCACCGAGTTGGATAAGTGCTTTGGGGATCTCTGCGCCAAATCTTTCGCCACTGCCTGCGGCAGCAATGATTGCGGCGATCATGAGTTAGTTGCGCTAATTAAGAAGCGAGAACCTCGTCAAGGAGAGTTGCAGCCTTTTCTTCATCTGTGCGCTCAGCAAGAGCAAGCTCAGAGATAAGGATCTGCTTCGCCTTGGCGAGCATGCGCTTTTCACCAGCAGAGAGGCCACGGTCTAAGTCGCGACGGTAAAGATCGCGCACAACTTCAGCGACCTTGATGACATCTCCTGAGGCAAGTTTTTCAAGATTTGCTTTGTAGCGACGAGACCAGTTTGTTGGCTCTTCGGTATATGGCTGGCGAAGTACGTTAAATACACGATCAAGTCCGGCGCTATCGACAACATCGCGAACTCCGACGAGATCTACATTATCTGCAGGAACGCGAACTGTGAGATCTCCTTGGGCAACTTTCAAGACTAGGTAGGTACGCTCTTCACCCTTGATGATGCGAGTTTCAATGGCTTCGATTAGAGCTGCGCCGTGATGAGGATAAACAACGGTTTCGCCGACCTTAAATGTCATGTGTTGCCCTTCGCTAGACAGACAATTCTACCAGCGATTTTCCTGCGAGAAAACCCCATTAAATAAGGGATAAACCGAGGTAAAAGGCGTGAGAGAATATGGCCCATGCGTCGCATTTTCACAACAATCACTGCTCTATTAATCGCAACAACTCTTACAGCGTGTGGAGCGGGTCAAAACGCATCAACTCGAACAATTACACAAGTAACTGATGGCGTTGAAGTTGCAGTAACTCAAAATGGCAGCGCGATAAAGATTGTTAACTTGTTACTTGTTGCCACTGAAAATGGTGACGCTGTTGTGGTCGGAACTATTGTCAATCAAGGTGCAGAAGCTGATCAATTGCTCGGAATCGCAGTTGGTGGGAATACCGCGACACTTACTGGAGACACAACACTTGCGCAGAATGCGCCACTTCGATTTGAAGGCGAAAGCGCAAATGTGAAGGCATTTTTCTCTGGAGTTAAACCAGTTGCAGGCCGCCACGTGAAACTTAGCTTAGGTTTTGCGCGGGCTGGCTTAGTTACAGCAGAAGTAATCATTCGTGACAAGCGCGATGACTACAAAGATGTCACGTCAAATTCGGTTGAGGCTACTTCTTCCCCTGATTCGCCACAGCCTGAATAGCCGCTTTCGCAGCTTCTGGATCTAAATACTCTCCACCTTTTTCAACCGGCTTGAAATCAGCATCCAAGTTATAAAGAAGTGGAATACCGGTCGGAATATTTAACTCTGCGATATCCGCTTCTGAAATTCCATCCAGGTGCATCACAAGTGCCCGCAATGAATTTCCATGTGCAGTAACCAGCACGCGCTTGCCCGCCTTTAGATCAGGAATAATCGATTCTTGCCAATAAGGAATCATTCTCGTGACTACATCCTTAAGACATTCTGTCGCAGGAAGTTGCGCACCTAAATCTGCGTATCGCGCATCGCTTGATTGGCTGTAAGGATCGTTGGAATCAATTGGCGGAGGTGGCAGATCAAATGAACGGCGCCACAATTTAAATTGTTCTTCACCGTACTTGGCCAACGTCTCTTTCTTATCCTTGCCTTGCAGAGCGCCGTAATGACGTTCATTTAAGCGCCAAGAGCGCCGCACCGGAATCCAGTGGCGATCGCACGAATCGAGTGCAAGTTGTGAAGTATGAATTGCGCGGCGTAATAAAGATGTGTGAACTACATCAGGCAATAAATTGCGCTCGGCCAATAATTTACCGCCGCGCGTTGCTTCTGCTTCGCCAGCGGTAGAAAGGCGAACGTCCACCCAACCAGTGAAGAGATTCTTTGCGTTCCACTCAGATTCCCCGTGGCGCAACAAGATCAATTCGTATTTGGACATAACCCTATCTTGCCATGTGCTGGGTGAATTATTAAATCAAATGCTTAAAGGCATCAAGATTTGCTAAAGATTCACCGCGGTTCAAGCGCCATGCCCATTCACGACGGATTGAATTGGCAAATCCAAGTTCTAGCAGTGGATTAAATGATGAATCAGAATATTGCAGAACCGCGCCAACTAATCGATCAATCTCGCGATCATTGACTGCAGCAAGTGGCAAACGCCCAACTAGAAAGATATCGCCTAACTCATTAATGGCAAAGGCGATTCCATACATCCCAGCATTTTTTGACATGCACCAAGCATGTACAGCACCTTCATTTTCATCAGGTTTACGAATTACGAAAGCGTTAATACTTAGAGAGTGATCGCCAACGATCAAGGCGCAATGGGTCTGCAGTTTTTTCTCACCGGGCAGAGTGATCAGAAAAGTATTGGGATCTTTCTGATCAAATTCCAGGTCGTGTGAATCTAGAAATTCCTCAATAACGATACGAGGATCAATCTCCGCCACTTATTAACCGATCGACTTATTGACGCGAGCAGCCTCGGTTAAGACTTGATCGTAAATATCTAAAGTCCCGCGCGCAGTGGCATCCCAACCGAAGTGCGATGCGTGTTCAATCGCGCCCATGGAAAGCAAGACGCGGCGTTGTGGCTCTTGCAGCAAGCGCGCTAAAACCGAAGACCAAGCGCGGGGATCGTGTCCATCAACTAGTACGCCAGAAATACCATCGGCCACTGCAGTGCGAAGCCCGCCAACTGCTGTAGCGACAACAGGTGTTCCGCAGGCTTGAGCTTCAAGTGCGACCAGACCAAAACTTTCTGAGTAACTTGGAACGCAAACTAAATCAGCGGCGCGATACCAATTAGGAAGTTCTGTGCGCGCAACAGGTGGTGCAAATGAAATTACATCGTCGATACCAAGCCAAGTAGTTAATTCTTTTAGGCGCTCAACTTCGCTACCGTTAGCACCCGATGCCCCACCGACAATAAAGACGCGCAACTTAGGTCGAAGAAGTGGTGTGTGTGAAAGCATTTCGGCGGTGGCACGAATTAATAACTCTGGTCCTTTATGTGGCTGAATACGACCGACAAAAGTGATCACAAGAGCATCGCTATCAACGCCAACTACTTTACGAGCAGCAGCGCGTCCCGCACCCTGTGTGAAGTTATAGAGATCAACTCCGGGAGTCACAACGTGAACAATGTCGGGACAGGCTTCGTATAAGGAAACCAAGCTGGCTGCTTCTGCATCAGTATTGGCAGTCAGGGCATTTGCCGCAGCAACAATCTGGGTTTCACCCTGCACGCGAATCATTGGTTCCGGAATTTCACCTTCGGCAAGATTTAAATTCTTCACTCGTGCCATCGTGTGCATGGTGTTTACCAACTGCATCTTTAACTCTTTAGCCACTGGCATCGCAACTTTGCCTGATAGCCAGTAGTGAGAATGGATTAAGTCATAACGTCGCTCACCAGATAGCGCTTTCTTAAATTCCACGCTTAACTCTTTAAAGTGCGCTGGAACTTGCTCTTTCGTCCAGTGCAGATCGTGGCCAGCATCTAAGTGATGCACATTCACACCTGGTGAAAGTTCAACAACTTCCGGTAAATCTAAATGATCGCGACGTGTGAAGATATCTACTTCAACACCTTGTGCTGCCATTCGCGCTGCACTTTCGGCAACGTAAATATTCATTCCACCAGCATCGCCAATTCCAGCCTGCTCAAGTGGACAGGTGTGGACCATCAACATGGCCACGCGACGCTTCATGGCCCTAATCGTACGCGCGTTTAAATGGTGGCGCGAATGGTGCCAATTACACGCGGACCGCCCATTACTTTTTCTAGGGTAAGCGGTGTATCAATCCCAAAATCTTTTAAGCAAGCGTGCACAATTGTGCGAAATGCTCGAAGTGATCCATCGCTTACTTTAAATACAAAAGTACGTCCATCGGCGAGTGACCAAACATTGACCGCTTCAGCGCCATCTTTCATAAATAGCCCAGGGACTTGTTGCATCATCTCGGTGTTGTGGCGGCCGACTCCACCAACCATTTCAGGAAATGCACGTGCCGCGCTCATAACACTTTGATGTACCGGATCAGTTGAAATAGTGATTGCACGAACCGCGCGTGCCAAACCAATTAGCGAAAGTAAGAAGAGTGGAGCACCGCAACCATCGGTGGAAGTTAGAGTGATTTTTTCCCCTGCTAACTTCTCTAACTCAGCTTTGATTGCTAGTTGCAATGGATGGCTTTGTTCTAAATAAGTTTCGATAGGCCAACCATTTTTCACACAAGTTGCCAACATGGCGGCATGTTTTCCGCTGCAATTCATCGCAATTTGAGTAGGTGGCTTTTCTCCCCAAGCGCGGCGTTCGGCATCACCAAGCGGACGATCCAGTGCGCACTGCAAAGCGCTTTCAGATAATCCAACTGATGCCAAGATTTCGCGAGCGCCGTCCAGATGCATTTCGCCGCCAGAGTGACTTGATTGGGCAAGTGCTAACAAGCGCGGTTCTAAATCTAAACCGCTGCGTACCATTGCAGATGCCTGCGCGCATTTAACTGTTGAGCGCGGAAAAATCTTAGTTTCGACATCGCCAAGTGATTTAAAGATTGAACCATCAGCGTTGAGTGCCGCCAAAAAACCGCGATGTTCTGATTCAACAACACCGTCACGAACGTATTCGGCTAAGACCGTATCGTTAAACATTTTGCGCCCTCTTTACTCAGATTGGCGTTCTAGTGATGACCAGATATGAGCTTGTAACTCTTGGCCTTCGGCGGCCATGTCGTATGCAAAAAATAGTTCGCCTGCAACAAGGCCATATAAACGCACACCGGCTGTGACAATCTTTGCCGACGGCGCTGAATAAGCCTGATCCATAACTAACTGAATCTTGGGACCATCAAACTGTCCAACCCATCCTTCAGAGATTCCAGTGTTATGTGAGATCACAACTTCTAAAACGTTATTTGGTTTAACGCGCCAGAAACCAGTTTCTGATGCAGCAGGGCGAATGATTTCGCCATCTTTATCAATGATCCAAGAGCGCGAGTAATAATTCAAAAAGGGGCGACCGTCGTGATTAAAGACAACTTCATGCGCATATTCAAAACTTTCAATAGTCGGATAATCACCACGACCTTTGCCACGCCAAGTGCCGACCATCCAAGCCAAAGGATTTAAATCTGGGTGCAGCCCTTCAGGAATTGTAAAGACCACTTAGAGTCTGCCCCTTCGATATGTGCGCGCATCACGAGCTTGAGATTCGCGCCGACCACGAAAACCGTAAATCACCAGCGCAACACCAATTAAGAGAGAGATAACTCCGAGAAGAACTGCGCTAACGATTTCCACGCCTTAATAGTAAGGGTTTAGAGCTTCTTCACCGCCCACATTATGACCAGCATTGCTAGCAGAACAATCAAGCCTTGTCCGATGGTCTCCATTTATGCGGGCACAATCACTTGTTGTGATGCGGCAACGTTTTCTACCGTCAACTGCGCATCAACCGGTGTTGTTCGTTTAACAATGGCAAGTGCGATTGGGCCAAGTTCATAGTGGCGGGCAACGGTGCCAAGAAAACCAACTTGTACTTCACCATTCATTACCGGCGTGCCAGGTGCGGGCATTACTACTTGGCTGCCATCCAAATGCAACATCACCAGTCGACGCGGAGGGTTACCGAGATTAAAGATCTTTGCAACTGTTTCTTGACCGCGATAACAACCCTTGTTCATATGTACTGATTTATTTAAAACCCCAAGTTCGTTAGGGATTGATTTGTGGTCGGTCTCAAAACCAATTCGTGGGCGCCCTGCTGCAACGCGCTCTGCATCTAGTGCCCAGGTGCCAACCTGCATTGCCGTAGCCCCAAAAGTTTCTTGCATCTCTTTTAACTCTGCGCGCGGCACCAATGCAAATGGTCCACCGATATCAGTTGCGGCACCTGGTGCACGAAGCACCACAAACTCGCTGGAAGCATCACGCACATCAACGCGCAACATAAATTTCATTTTCTGCAAGTATGCAACCAAATTTTCAACGTATCCCGGATCTAAAACCAACCAGGTTGTTTCACCATCATCCACCAAATTAAATTGGTACTCAACGTGGCCTTTTGGATCCAAGATCAACGCTGAAATCCATTGGCCAACACTAAGTTCAGATAAGTGTTGAGTTGTTAAATCGTGTAACCATTTCAGACGATCGGCGCCAGATACGGCGATCACATTTAGGTGAGAGAGATCAGCCCAAGCTTTGCCTTCAAGCATCGCCTTCTGTTCTTTATTTGGTTCACCAAAGTGCCAAATAGCGCCCTTATCGACGCCATCTTCTACCAATACCGCAGTCATAATTACTTAACGCACGCAGCGCATAGGCCATAAACAGCAAAGTGAGTGACATCTGTTTTAAAACCGTAATCATCAGAGAGGTTTTGTACAAAGTTTGCAGCAGCACCAATCGGCGCATCTCCGACAGAACCGCAATCGCTGCAAACTAGATGTAGGTGAGTCAACTCTTCAGCCGCGTGATAA
>CANMCL010000012.1 GCA_947496345.1 Actinomycetota bacterium | reverse complement strand
CTTCAATGAGCCGTGAAATGAGTGAACTAGTCAACGCATTTAATTGGAGTTTTCTAGATTTGCAGCGCGTTACGATAAATGCGCTGAAGAGTTCCTTTATCCCATTTGAAGAACGTTTAGCGATTATTGAAACAGTTGTTAAGCCTGGTTACTTAGCAATTTCTGCAGAGTAGTTTTAAACTCCGATTGGGTGCCAGACAGTCTTTGCTTCCATAAAGGAGTAAATTCGTGTTGGTGAAATCACGCCATCGAAGCTATAAATCCGTTTTAGGTTCTCTGCTCCCGCAACTTTGAGTTCAGCGCGCTTCTTCTTATCAATTCCAGAAATATCGAAACCATCGATATCCATGTGCGAAGCAGCCCACGGAGCAAGTTCATCGTGAGATCCAGTTAGAATATTTAGCACGCCAGCAGGTAGATCACTCGTTGCCAATACTTCGGCGAAGGTCATCGCGGCAATCGCTGCCGATCCAGGAACCAATGCGATCACAGTATTTCCAGAGACGATAGCTGGTGCGATTGCATCAATTAGCGCTAGGAAATTTTCTGCGGGCGCAACGGCGATAACTCCTTGTGGTTCTGGGATTGTGAAGTTGTAATAAGGCCCAGAAACTGGGTTTGTAGCGCCAAAAGCCGCTGATAATTTATCGCTCCAACCGGCATACCAAACCCAGCGATCAATCGCGGCAAGTACTTCATCGTTCGCTTTTTTCGGTGTAACTCCGCTAGCAAGAACTATTTCTTTGGCGAATTGATCGGCTCGACCTTCTAACATTTCAGCGATGCGATAGAGAATTTGACCACGGTTATATGCAGTGGCCTTTGCCCATCCGCTCTGGGCGGCACGGGCGGCAACGACTGCCTCACGCAAATCTTTTCGAGAAGCAAGTGATGGATTTGCAACAAATCCATTTTTACTATTGGTTACTTCGTACACGCGTCCAGATTCACTTCGTGGGAAAGCGCCATTAATGTATAACTTATAGGTCTTCTTAACTTCTAAGCGCTGCGCTGCCTTGTTGCTTGAACTCTTCTTTGAGGTAGCCATTTACTTTCCCTCCTTCAAATATGCCGCTAAACCATGTTTGCCGCCTTCGCGACCCCAGCCAGATTCTTTATACCCACCAAATGGGGAAGCAGGATCAAACTTATTAAAGGTATTTGCCCAAACAACACCGGCACGAAGTTGCTGCGTTGCCCACAAGATGCGTGAACCTTTCTCGCTCCAGACGCCGGCTGATAGTCCAAACGGTGTGTTATTTGCTTTCTCAATCGCTTCTTGTGGAGTGCGGAAGGTAAGGATTGAAAGTACGGGACCAAATATTTCTTCTCGGGCAATGCGATGGGCCTGTGTTACGCCGGTAAAGATTGTGGGTGCAAACCAGAAGCCCTTGGCAGATAAATTACACGCTGGGCTCCAGCGTTCTGCACCCTCTGCATCTCCAGCCGATGTTAACTCCTGAATCTTGCTTAATTGTTCGCGGGAATTAATCGCACCAAGATCAGTGTTCTTATCTAGCGGATCACCTACACGAATTTTTGCCATCCGTACTTTGAGTTTTTCAATTAGCTCATCCGCAATACCTTCTTGCAGGATTAATCGAGAGCCAGCGCAACAGACGTGGCCCTGATTGAAAAATATGCCGTTAACAATGCCTTCTACCGTCTCATCCAGGGGAGCGTCATCAAAGACGATATTTGCCCCTTTGCCACCTAATTCGAGTGTGGCTTTCTTATTTGTTCCGGCAATTGCGCGGGCAATCTTCTTTCCAACTTCGGTAGAACCAGTAAATGCGATTTTGTGTATACCTGGATGGTTAACGATTGCAGCACCAGTTGATCCATCTCCAGTAACGATATTAACTACGCCATCTGGAAGCTCGGCCTGCTGGCACACTTCTGCGAATAAAAGAGCAGTCAGCGAAGTAGTTTCTGCAGGCTTCAATACCACGGTATTACCAGTTGCTAAAGCGGGTGCAACTTTCCAAGCGAGCATAAGCAAAGGAAAATTCCAGGGGATTATCTGACCGGCAACTCCATGTGGTTGTGGAGATCTACCGAGACCGGCGTAATCTAATTTATCTGCCCATCCTGCGTGATAAAAGAAATGTGCTGCAACTAGTGGAATATCAATATCTCGAGTTTCGCGAATTGGTTTTCCGTTATCTAAAGTTTCAAGAACGGCAAATTCACGGGCGCGCTCTTGCAGAATTCGTGCAATGCGATACAGATACTTTCCACGTTCTTTGCCAGATAACTTCGACCAAGTCTTTGTATATGCTTTCTGAGCGGCGGCAACTGCCTTATCAACATCGCTTAAACCACCGAGTGAGATCTGACTTAAAACTTCTTCGGTTGCTGGGTTTATGGTTGCAAAATGTTTTTTGCCTGGAACAAATTTGCCATCAATGAAGTGGCCATATTTCGCCTTGATATCTACGATCGCACGAGATTCAGGAGCTGGTGCATATTCAAAAGTCATATTGCTAACCGTTATCTTCTCTCTTAATCGATCGTTACGTAGTTAGGGCTAGCGTAGTAGCCATCGTCCATTTTCATACGTTGCATAAGTAAATCATTGAGCAGAGCGCTGGCCCCAATCCGGAAATACTCAGGTGTGAGCCATTCCGGTCCGGCAGTCTCATTAACCAGAACTAATTGCTTGATTGCATCCTTAGTATTGCGAATTCCGCCGGCTGGTTTTACCCCGATGCGACGCTGCGTCATTTGATAGAAATCTCTAACGGCTTCCAACATCACTAATACGACCGGCGGGGTAGCAGCAGGAGCAACCTTGCCGGTAGATGTCTTGATGAAGTCGGCCCCGGCAAGCATCGCCAGATAAGAAGCTTTGCGGACATTGTCATAAGTAACTAACTCGCCTGTTTCAAAGATAACCTTTAAATGAGCGCGATCGCCACAGACTTCGCGAATTTTTACGATTTCATCAAAGACCAAACCGTATTGCCCGGATAGAAATGCACCGCGGTCAATAACCATATCAATCTCAGCGGCTCCGGCATCTATCGCATCTTGGGTATCTTGAATCTTTACTTCCATAGATGCACGACCTGATGGAAAAGCAGTGGACACTGCAGCAACAGGAACATGCTTTCCACCAATTGCATCTAAGTGCGTGCGCGCAATTGCCACCATATCGTTGTAAACGCAGATTGCACCGACACTTGGTACCGTTGAATCAGTTGGATCTGGGCGCACCGCTTTAGAACAAAGCGCGCGAACTTTTCCTGCAGTGTCAGCACCTTCCAAGGTTGTTAGATCAACCATAGAAATTGCAGTATCAATTGCCCAACGCTTACTCGATGTCTTAATGCTTCTAGTTGCCAACATGGCTGCGCGGGCATCCGCACCGACTTGATCTACCCCTGGAAGTTGTGCGAGAAAGTGCTTTAGCGAACTCTCTGAACCGTCGACGATTCCATAAAAACTCATGAGAGAAATTCCTTTACCGGCTGACGAAGTTGATCAAGCAACATTTGCGATGACTCTGCATCTTTCGAAATTACTTCGAGGTAACACTTCATCTTCGCCTCCGTTCCGCTCGGACGCACAATCATACGGATTCCGCCATCAATCCATAGCCGTAGCCCATCGGTTGGCGGTAACCCATCTTTTGGTTCTGCCAAGTCATCAATTGATAAGACCGCCCTACCTGCAATATGCGTTGGAGGGTTTTTTCGGATCCCGGCAAGGAGCTGAGTAATTCGCGACGTATCTGCCACTCGAATTGAGATTTGTTCGGTGCCGTGGAATCCGTGGCGAGCCCAAACTTGATCCAGTAGATCTAACAGAGTTAAGCCTTGTGCTTTTAACTCACTCGCGATGTGCGCCAGAAGAAGTGCTGCTGATATTCCATCTTTATCATTTACTGTTTCTGAATCCACGGCATATCCGATCGCTTCTTCATAGCCAAACGCCAAATCTTCAACCTTTGCGATCCACTTAAACCCCGTCAAAACCTCTTTAAAATCAATTGAATAATGCGCGGCCACTTTACTTAGCGCAGATGATGAAACGATTGAATTCGCAAAACTGCCATGGCGATACGTTCGGGCTATCCACTCGCCGAAAATTATCCCGAGTTCATCACCACGCAGCATTCTCCATCCAAATTTTGGATCGTTAACCGCTGCTGCGCAACGATCTGCATCCGGATCATTTGCAATAACTAGATCAGCACCAAAATCCTTTGCTTTCTTCAGCGCTAAATCAATAGCACCTGGTTCTTCTGGGTTCGGAAATGCCACAGTTGGGAAATCAGGATCCGGAGTGCACTGTTCATCAACCAGAATCAGCGTGGCAAAACCGGCGTGATTAAAAACGCGTTGGGCAATTTCTGTGCCAACCCCGTGCATTGCGGTGTAAACAATTTTTAGATCCCCGGGCTTTGTGGCAATAAGCGCGGTACGGCGAACATATTCTGAGATTAACTCTTCTTCAATTACGGTCCAAGACTTTCCGCGCGGTGTACTAGAAAGAGAAATTATTGAGGCAATTTCTTTTGCAATTAAACTATCGGTCGGAGTAATTATCTGTGATGCTGCGTAGCCAATGCCATCTGCACTAGGACCGATATAAACCTTGTAACCATTATCTTGTGGGGGATTGTGGCTAGCAGTGACCATAACGCCAACGTCGCACTTAAGGTATTGGGTGGCAAAGGCTAATACTGGAGTTGGAAGCGGTCGAGGTAAGACAAAGACCTCAAAGCCCGCACCCGCGAAAATTTCCGCGCTCTCATTAGTGAAATCTTCAGATCCATAACGGGCATCGCGTCCAATAACAACACGATTCATTCCGCGTTCTTTCATATACGAAGCGATTCCTGCGGCAGTCCGGCCGACTACGGCGCGGTTCATGCAAGAAGGCCCCGGTCCGACAGGTCCGCGCAAGCCAGCGGTTCCAAATTGCAGAAAGCCAGAGAAATAAGTTTTTAGAGTTTGCTCGTCATTCGATTCAAGCAGCGCAGATAACTCTGCGGCGGTTTTCGAGTCTGGATCATCTGCAATCCAGGCTTGAACCTCAGCCTTTAATTCTGCGTTCACTAGTACAGCCTAATGAGATTAAATCAGATTGGGAATTACAGATTTCATTAGAGCGCCCATACGAGAAGCGGCCGCTTTGCCTGCAGCGATAACTTCCTCATGATTTAGTTTTTCGCCAGTAACGCCTGCGGCAGCGTTAGTTACTAGTGAAATCGCTAGAACTTCAGCGCCAAGTGCGTGCGCTGCTATCGCTTCAGGAACCGTCGACATTCCAACTAGATCTGCACCCATCCCGCGCATCATCAAAATTTCAGCGGGGGTTTCATATGTCGGTCCACGCCAATGTACGTACACGCCTTCTTCTAAAGAAGAGTCTGCACTTTTCACAATAGCGCGTAAACGCTTGCTATATAGATCTGTTAAATCAATGAACGTTGCGCCAACTAGTGGTGTGGCCGCAGTTAGCGAAATGTGGTCACGAATCAAAACAGGCTGACCAACTCGATAACTTGTATTTATACCACCGCACGCATTTGTTAAGAGAATCACTTTGCAACCAGCTTTAACGGCAGTGCGTACGCCGTGTACTACCGGCTCCATTCCTTTGCCTTCATATAAATGTGTGCGACCTAAAAAGACCAATGCGCGTACTGTCTTGCCACCATCTTTGATTTCGTAACTCCGAACTTTTCCAGAATGTCCTTCTACGGCAGGGGGCAGGAATCCAGTTAACTCTTCGGCGTTGCATTCATAGACCGGATCACCAAGGGCATCAACTGCAGTAACCCAACCAGAGCCCATAACTAAGGCAATATCGTGAGAAGCAACTCCTGTTCGCTGCGCAATTTCTTTAGCAGCTTGCGTCGCAGCTGCAAGTGGGTCAGAGTAGAGAAGGTCAGTTGATGTCATGCATCAATAATGTCACAGAGCACGGTGCCACTCGCCACCGTTTCACCAATCACCGCTGTGAGGTTTGCAATCGTCCCAGATCTATGAGCAATTAAAGGTTGCTCCATTTTCATGGCTTCTAAAACAATTATCAGATCACCAGCGACAACGGCTTGCCCTGCTTCAACCGCAACCTTTACAACGGTTCCTTGCATTGGGCTGGTTAAACCAGTTCCACCCGCACCACCAATTTTTGATTCTTTAGCACGATGGCGTTTAACAACAGGCTCTGGCGTATGAATTTTAACTTCAAAGCGTTTGCCATTTACTTCGGCAACAAGATTTTCTGCTGCGACTCGAGTAGTTATTGGAGCAGGCGTAAGCGCAAAAGCAGGTATCTCATTCTTAAACTCATTTTCAATGTAACTTGTGTAGACCTTAAATTCTTCAGTGAAATACGGGTCTTGCAAAATTGCACGATGGAAAGGAATTGCTGTTGCTAATCCATCAACTTCAAATTCGGCTAAAGCACGTCTAGCGCGCTCAATCGCCTCTTTTCGAGTTGCGCCAGTGACAATTAATTTAGCAAGCAGCGAGTCAAAATTTCCGCCTATGGTGTCACCGTTCTTAAATCCGGCATCTACACGCACTCCAGGACCAGTTGGTAAGTTCCATTTTGTAATCCGTCCTGGGGCAGGCAGGAATGAGCGCCCGGGATCTTCTCCATTAATTCGGAACTCGAGTGCATGGCCACGAATTATCGGATCGTCAAAACCGAGACTTTCCCCCATAGCAATTCGGAATTGTTCGCGCACCAAATCAATACCTGTAACTTCTTCACTAACCGGATGCTCTACTTGTAAACGGGTATTTACTTCGAGAAATGAAATTGTTCCATCATTGCCAACTAAAAATTCGCAGGTACCAGCGCCGACATAACCCGCCTCTTTCATAATTGCTTTACTAGAGCGGTAAAGCTCTTCATTTTGCGCATCAGTTAAATACGGTGCCGGTGCCTCTTCCACCAACTTCTGATGGCGACGCTGAAGTGAACAGTCGCGAGTACTAACGACTACAGCATGACCGTGCTTATCAACCAGAACTTGAGTTTCTACGTGACGCGGTTTATCAAGATAGCGTTCAACAAAACATTCTCCGCGACCAAATCCAGCGATCGCTTCACGAACTGCTGATGCGAAAAGTTCTGGGATCTCCTCCATCGTGTGGGCAACTTTTAAGCCGCGCCCACCGCCACCGAATGCTGCCTTGATGGCAACTGGTAATCCATGTTCTTTTGCAAAAGCAGTGACTTCTTCATGTCCGGCAACCGGATCCTTAGTACCCGCAACGAGCGGTGCGCCGGCTTTGGCAGCAATTCTGCGTGCAGAGACTTTATCGCCGAGTGCGCTAATCGCAGCGGGAGGCGGTCCGATCCAGATTAATCCAGCATCGATCACCGCCTGCGCAAAATCTGCGCGCTCAGAGAGGAATCCATAACCTGGATGAATCGCATCTGCACCAGAAGCTTTTGCTGCCGCAATAATTTTTGAAATATCTAAATATGTTTGCGTGGCCGTTGTTCCATTTAATGAAAATGCAAAGTCTGCACTCTTGGTGTGAATCGCATCGCGATCTTCTTCAGAGTAAACAGCAACGCTTTCAATTCCGTGATCGCTACAGGCGCGGATAACTCGCACCGCGATCTCACCTCGATTAGCAATTAAAACGCGTTTCATCGCATCTCCTTAACCTGTGGCCAAGAATAGCCAAGTTGCGACATTGCGGATCTTAAAAAGGGCATCGAGATGCCAACAACATTGGTGTAATCACCCTCAATAACTGGAATAAAGGGCGACCCAAATCCATCTAGAGTAAAACCACCAGCAACGTGAAGTGGTTCTTCAGATGCAATGTAATCATCGATTTCATCACTACTCATTTTTGAAAATGTAACTTTGGTTGTTACGCGATCGACAATTTCTCGACCTTGCTCTGTGTCTATAACGCAGTGACCTGTGTGCAGTAACCCACTTCGACCACTGATCGCTAGCGCACGCTCTCTTGCTATTTCTGGTGAACCTGGCTTGCCAAATGAAACTCCATCGACATCAAATGTTGAGTCACAGCCAATAATGATTGCTGGGAAATCTATCTGTTCGCGTACCGTGTGAGCTTTCGTCACCGCCAAAGCAATAACCATATCGGCAGGAGTCATTGCGTTAAAAAAATCTGTCTCTTCATCCACATGGCTAACTCTTACGGATGGAGATAAACCTGCACCTTCTAGTAAACGAAGACGTGAAGTTGACTGTGAAGCGAGAACAATTTGCGGCATTATCTATTTTTTCTCCGTGCACCAAATGTAATTTGATGGGGTAGTGGTTGGCGTAGCTGTGGTAATCCAAAGACGCTGCGCTTAATTACGGGGGTAAGGTCCTGCATCTCATGGCTACTTATGGCAGCCTTTATCGCCAAGAGTTCTTCTTCACTTGGATTTCCGGATGTAACAGTAAATTTCATTACAGTGGAATATTTCCGTGCTTACGCGCAGGCAATGTGTCACGCTTGGTCTTTAAGGTACGGAATGCTTTTGTGATGTAGGCGCGGGATTGGTGAGGCTCAATAACACTGTCGATGGTGCCACGCTCTGCCGCTGCATACGGGTTAGATAAAGTTTCGGTGTAATCGGAAACCAACTCCGCACGCGCTTTTTCGGGGTTCTTAGCCTCTGCGATTTCTTTGCGGTAAAGAATATTTACCGCACCTTGTGCTCCCATTACTGCAATTTCAGCACTCGGCCACGCAAAGTTAATATCACTTCCCAAATATTTTGATCCCATAACGATAAATGCGCCACCATATGCTTTACGTGTAATCAGGGTTACGAGTGGCACAGATGCTTCGGCGTATGCGTAAAGTAATTTTGCGCCACGGCGGATTATGCCGTTCCATTCTTGTTCCGTTCCAGGCAGGAAGCCAGGTACATCCACCAAGGTAAGAATTGGAATGCTAAATGCATCGCAGAAACGCAGAAATCGAGCGGCTTTTTCGCTGGAGTTGATATCTAAAGTACCGGCTAATTGGGAAGGCTGATTTGCGATGATTCCAATTGATTCGCCTTCAATGCGAGCGAAACCAACGATAATGTTTGGTGCATACAAGGCGTGTACTTCGAGGAATTCTCCTTCATCAACCAGGGTAGTAATCAGTGTTTTCATGTCGTACGGCTGGTTAGGGCTATCTGGGATTAATTCATTAAGCGCTGTGTCTGCAGCGCTCTCATCTAAATTTTGAGTTGGTGGAAGATGTGGTGAGCCATCCATATTGTTTGAGGGTAGATAAGAAAGTAGCGCCTTTACGTAATCAATCGCATCCGCTTCGCTATCTGCCAGATAGTGCGCGTTTCCAGAGCGAGTATTGTGTGTAAGCGCTCCACCGAGTTCTTCCATTTCAACATCTTCACCAGTTACTGTCTTAATGACATCTGGTCCAGTAATAAACATATGTGAAGTTTCATTAACCATAACCGTAAAATCTGTGAGCGCAGGTGAATAAGCTGAACCACCTGCGCACGGGCCGAGGATCAGAGATATCTGCGGAATTACTCCTGATGAACGAGTGTTTAGTCGGAAGATTTTGCCGTAGCCATTTAGCGATGCAACGCCTTCTTGAATACGAGCTCCACCCGAATCATTTATTCCAATTAATGGAATTCCGCTCTTGAGCGCAAATTCGGCGATCTTTACAATCTTTTCAGCGTGAACTTCGCCAAGACTTCCACCCATAACTGTGAAATCTTGAGAGTAGAGCGCGATAGGTCTTCCATCGACGGTAGCCGTACCGATTACTACACCATCACCGTAAGGTCGGCTCTTCTCCATCCCGAACTGTGTCGAACGATGGCGTGCGAATTCATCAATTTCAGTAAATGAGTCGGCATCTACCAAAAGGTCGATTCGTTCGCGTGCAGTCAATTTACCTTTGGCATGTTGCTTCTCTACCGCGCGGGCGGAACCACCGTGGATTGCTTCTTCAACACGAAGACGGAGATCTTCAATTTTTCCCGAAGTTGTATGCAGATCTGGGTTCATGGCTCTACGGTACTAGGCGTGGGTACATCAGCGCCAAGAGCGCCACTAGATACAGCGGTAATCGCATCGCTGACTTCGGGGTACTGGCGAGTAAGCGTGGCTGATCTCACTACATCTACTCAAGTAGATCTCGCGGAGTTGGTGAAATCAAATTCAGCAAAAACCGGCGACGTTATTGCTACAAATTTCCAAACGGCAGGACGCGGCAGATTAGATCGCACTTTTGAAGCAGTAACAGGTAGCGCGCTCTTATTTTCCTTTTTTATAAAACCGAAACGAGCGCGCAGTGATTGGGGATTCATTACACATCTTGCGGCGCTGAGTATGCAGGAAGTCATCTCACAAGATAATCCATCACAAGTGAAGCTCAAGTGGCCAAATGATATTTTAATTGAAGAGAAGAAAGTCGCCGGCTTACTGGCACAAGCCACAGACGATGGAGTAATTATCGGGATTGGAGTTAATGTCGCCATGACCGCTGAAGAACTACCAGTGGATACCGCAACTTCACTATTTATTACAGGTTCCAATAAGTTGGATCGCAATTTAATACTTGGAGAGTTTTTAAATCGCTTCGAAGTTAATTTACAAGCCTGGGAGAGCGGTAAAGATTTTCTTGATAAGTACAGCGCAGTCTGTGCAACCCTTGGGCGTCAAGTGCAGGTCGAGGTGAGTGGGCGGGAAAATCGCACGGGAAAGGCGCTGACTATAAATCGAATTGGCGCTCTGATGCTCGATGATGGCTTTGAAGTTAACGTGGGAGATGTAGTTCATCTACGATAGCGAGGTGAATAAGCGCTTTCCAACCGTCGGAATAATCGGCGCTGGGCAATTAGCGCGGATGACTGTCGCTCCTGCGACAGCGCTGGGCGTCAACCTTTTGCTATTTGCACAAGATGAGCAAGATAGCGCGGCACAGATTGCACCTCATTTAGTTGGTGATTACCGCGATCTTTCACAGTTGTTGGAATTTGCAAAGAAATGCGATCTCGTAACTTTTGAACATGAACTAGTGCCGCTGCCCGTGATTAAAGGGTTGGAAGCTGCCGGCATAAAGGTATTTCCTACCTCACAATCTTTTCAGTACTCGCAAGATAAAGCTCTTATGCGCGAAAAGTTATCTGGATACCAAGCCCCTAAATGGCGCGTCATCTCGGACGAAGGCCAAGCCTTTGAACTTCCATTCATCGCTAAACGAATATCTGGTGGATATGACGGACGGGGCGTCTGGAAAATCAGTAATTTAGATGACCTGGGAGAATTGCTAATTGATCATCCACAACTGTTAATTGAAGAGCTAATTGAATTTGATAGTGAGATTGCAGTGATGGTCGCCCGCTCCGAACACGGTCAGGCAACTTCTTGGGCACCGACACAGACGGTTCAGTCAGATGGAATTTGCACCTTGACTATCACTCCTGCGCAGGTGATTTCTTCGTCAGTTGCAGAACAAGCGCAGCACTTGGCACTATCAATTGCCGAGGAAATCTCATTGATTGGAGTGATGGCAGTTGAAATGTTTGTTAAGGGTGATCAACTTTATATAAATGAGTTAGCGATGCGCCCTCATAATTCTGGACATTGGACGATTGAAGGCGCTCGGACCAGTCAGTTTGAGCAGCATTTGCGTGCGATATTGGATCTACCGCTTGGAGATCCTTCTATGAATGCGCCTTTTGCGGTGATGGGCAATATTTTAGGTGGCGAGAAGACGGATATGTATCGTCCATATTTGCACCTAATGGCGAGGAATCCAGAATTAAAGTTTCACCAATATAAGAAAGAAGTGCGTAAAGGGCGCAAAATTGGTCATGTCACCGCGATTGGTAAAAACATCCTAGAATTAACCGAGCTAGTAGAACATGCGCGCGATTATATGAGCGGAGAGATTGATGAGTGATGTAGCGATCATCATGGGGTCAGATTCTGATTGGCCAGTAATGGAAGAAGCCGCGAAAGTCCTTGATTCATTTGGGATTTCATACACTGCTGAAGTCTTATCGGCTCACCGCATGCCACTTGAGATGGTTGCATTTTCACAAGAAGCGAAAACAAAAGGGTTTAAAGTAATTATTGCAGGAGCTGGCGGCGCAGCACATCTACCCGGAATGGTAGCTTCACTAACAACTTTGCCAGTAATCGGAGTTCCGGTTGCGCTGAAGAACCTTGATGGAATGGATTCGCTACTCTCAATTGTTCAAATGCCAGCAGGAATTCCTGTTGCAACAGTTGGAGTCGGTAACGCTAAGAACGCTGGCATCTTGGCGGCTCGAATTCTTGGAGTTTCAGATAGTGCAATTTCAGCGAAAGTTAGCGATGCGTTAATTGCAATCAATGCTGAGGCAAAAGAAAGGGGCGCTAATTTAAACGCTCGTCGTAACCAAAAAACTGGTTTCTAATTCACTAATCAGTGCGGCCGAGTGCGTGTACGCGCCAACCAGCTGCACGCCACTTTTCACGATCAAGAGCATTACGACCATCAATTAAGAATTTTGATTTAACCAACTGGCCAATTACTGAAGGATCAAGCTCGCGGTATTCCTTCCATTCAGTTAAATGGAGAATTGCATCAGCACCCTTTACGCAATCAGTAACTCTTTCAGCATAATCCAAGTGAGGGAATCGCTTTCGTGCCGGTTCGATTCCCTTTGGATCGTGAACCACAACTGTTGCGCCGGCAGCCTGAAGTTGGGCTGCGATATCCAGCGCGGGGGAGTCGCGCACATCATCGCTATCTGGCTTAAAGGTAGCGCCGAGTATTGCGATTTTATATTGCGTTAAATCTTCGGAAAGATCGGCGCGAACTACATCTATTACCCGCTGGCGTGCTCGCAAATTAATCGCATCGATTTCGCGTAGGAATTCCAGGGCTTGATCAGCGCCGAGTTCTTCGGCACGTGCCATAAAGGCTCGGATATCTTTCGGCAGACAGCCCCCACCGAAACCAATACCTGCCTGTAAAAATCGACTCCCAATTCGTGGATCGTAGCCAATTGCTTTAGCTAACACTGTTACGTCTCCGCCAGCTGCTTCACAAACTTCAGCCATCGCATTGATAAAAGAAATTTTGGTGGCGAGAAATGAATTTGCTGCGACTTTAACAAGTTCTGCTGTGGGTAGATCTGCACGTATCCAAGGAGTGCCGAGATCGATAATCGGTTTATAAACTTCTTTCAAGATATTTTCTGCGCGATCATTGACGACTCCGACCACCAATCGATTCGGGGTTAAAGTATCTTCGACCGCGAATCCTTCTCGCAAGAACTCTGGATTCCAGGCTAAATCCGCTTGCGGCGCAGAAGTCGCAAGAATTTCTCGCAGCGCTTGAGCTGTGCCTACAGGAACGGTTGATTTTCCAACTACTAGCGCGCCATCTTTTAAATGTGGTGCGATTGCAGCAATAGCTGATTTTACGAATGTTAAATCTGCGGCCAATCCAACTTTACTTTGAGGGGTGCCAACGCAAATAAAGTGAATATCAGCATCAGCGATGGCAGAAAAGTCAGTAGTAAATGTGAGGCGTCCAGTCTTTAACTCCTTGGCCAATAGCGTGTCTAGCCCTGGTTCATAAAAGGGAAGCTCTCCATTAGAAAGGAGATCTACTTTGCTCTGATCAGTATCTACTCCAACAACTTCAAACCCTAGGGATGACATGCAAGCCGCATGGGTTGCGCCCAGATAACCACAACCAATTACTGAGAGTTTCATAGAGTTAAAGTCTAAGGCAAGGTTCTATTTAATTTCACCGCACGGATTTTCTGCTGCTGTGCGAGTCTTGAATTTATCAATGATTTCAGGCTTAGCGGAAGCAGTGCTGCTCGCAGATGGTGATGGAGTTACTTCATCGACAAGAGGGGCATCATTACGAATGCGAGTCCATAAATCGGCACTTAGCGTTTTATCCCAAATAACTACAGAACCAACTCCTGCAACTCTTCCGTTGGGATTAGAAATTGGAACAGTCAAAGTTCTAACATTTCCAGATGTGAGTCCGCGCATTTGTTTTGCCAAGTTTAATAAATCTTCTTTACTTAAACTTTCATCCATTTTGACGCTAGCGATGGCTGCATTCATAAAGTTAACAATCTTTACTGGGTTCAATAAAACACCAGTGCTTGTCGCCTTATTCAAAACTGAACTCATAAATTGTTGCTGTCTCTGCATGCGACCAATATCGCCACGACCATCAAAATCGCGAGTACGCACATATTTCAACGCTTCAATTCCGTCTAGTGTGTGAGTTCCGGCACTAAGAACTAGATGGCTTTGTGGGTCATCTATGTCAACCTTTGTACAGACTTCAATTCCACCTAAGGCATTAACAATTCCAGCAAATCCAGCAAAACTCACTTCTATATAGTGATCAATTTTTAAATTGGTTTCGCCTTCTATGGTTTCAATAAGTAAAGGTGCGCCGCCGAAGGAAAATGCCGCGTTCAACTTATTTTGGCGCGCAGGTATCAGGGATTTGCCATTGGCACTCTGATGAGCAGGGATCGTAACAAGAGAATCGCGCGGAAAAGAAACTAAATATGCTTTATCTCTATCCTTACTGATGTGAACAAGCAACATGGTGTCAGAACGACCACCCGCTGCAGTCGCCGTGCTTCCAACGCGCAATTCCTTTAACTCAGCCCCAGTTAAACCTTCACGTGTATCCGATCCAACCAAGAGATAATTAAGTGCTTTTGAGGTTTTCTCAGGTCTATCTTCTAGTCCAGCAAAGACACTGATTCGAGCGATATTTCCACTGACAATTCCAAGTCCGAGCCAAGACACCGATGCAAGAACGACTACACCAACAGATAGTGATGTAATAATTCTTATCGCGCGCGTCGATTTCACATGCGAACTCTACTTGGGCGATAGCGTGGAGGGGTTATGACGACATCAATGGGCGAGTTATCTGTCTCACCTGCAATTAGCGTCATCCT
>CANMCL010000011.1 GCA_947496345.1 Actinomycetota bacterium | reverse complement strand
CCGGCTGAATAATGTCACCACAATTTTCTTACGCTGATTTACTGCCACTTGGTGAAGATAAGACCAAGTACCGAAAAATCGGTAACGCTGGCGTAAGCGTTATCAAACTTGGAGATCGCGAATTTCTGCAGGTAGAGCCCGAAGCGCTGACGCTATTGAGTGAAACTGCGCTCCACGATATTTCACATTACCTGCGCGCAGCACATTTACAGCAGTTGGCAAATATTTTAAGTGATCCCGAAGCCTCACCCAACGATCGCTTCGTTGCCTTAGATCTTTTAAAGAACGCCAATATCGCAGCCGGTGGAATTCTGCCGATGTGCCAAGACACTGGTACAGCACTAGTGATGGGCAAGCGCGGCCAATACGTTCTGACCACCGCCAAGGATGAAGTTGCAATAGCGCAAGGAATTTATAACGCATATACAAATTTAAATCTTCGGTATTCACAGATGGCACCGACGACTACTTGGGAAGAGAAGAACACCGGCAGCAACATGCCTGCACAAATTGAGATTTTTGCTGATTCAAATCATCAAGATGAGTACAATTTGCTATTTATCGCCAAGGGCGGCGGCAGCGCAAATAAGTCATTTTTATATCAAGAGACTAAATCTGTTTTAAACCCCGCATCCTTTCTAAAATGGCTAGAAGAGAAATTGCGCTCTATCGGAACCGCAGCGTGCCCTCCGTATCACTTGGCAATTGTTATTGGCGGATTGAGCGCAGAACATAACGTTAAGACCGCAAAGCTGGCGAGTACTAAGTACTTGGATTCGCTTCCAACTTCAGGTGATGCGGCAACCGGACACGGATTCCGCGATTTAGAACTGGAAGAGCGCGTATTGGAGTTAACCCGCACTTTAGGAATCGGTGCGCAATTTGGCGGCAAGTACTTCTGCCACGATGTCCGCATAGTTCGCCTGCCCCGTCACGGCGCATCCTTGCCAATTTCAATTGCAGTTTCATGTTCGGCAGATCGCCAGGCTAAAGCCAAGATCACCAAAGATGGCATCTTCTTGGAAGAGTTAGAGCGCGATCCAGCCCACTTCTTACCTGAAACAACCGATGAACATCTCGACGATAACGTTGTGAAAATTGATTTAAACCAAACAATGGATGCGGTGCGCGCCGAACTTAGTAAATACCCCGTTAAAACTCGCATTTCACTTACCGGCACAATCGTCGTTGCTCGCGATTTAGCACATGCCCGAATAAAGGAAGCCCTCGATGCCGGCAAACCTCTGCCACAGTACTTAAAGGATTACGCGGTTTACTACGCAGGTCCGGCCAAGACGCCAGCGGGTTATGCATCTGGTTCTTTCGGTCCCACAACTGCTGGGCGGATGGATTCATATGTTGAACAATTCCAAGCAGCAGGCGGTTCCTTGGTGATGCTTGCAAAAGGTAATCGCTCAAAAGTTGTAACCGATGCTTGCAAAACACACGGTGGTTTCTATCTTGGATCGATCGGCGGCCCAGCTGCGCGTCTTGCCCAAGATTGCATCAAGAAAGTTGAAGTCTTTGATTTTGAAGATTTAGGAATGGAAGCGATCTGGAAAATTGATGTCGTAGATTTCCCGGCATTTATTGTGGTCGATGATAAGGGCAACGACTTTTTTGCTGAGACATCAAAAATGGTCTCTATTGGGAGAAAGCCAGAAGTTTAAAGTTTAGTAATAACGGCTACGTTTAAACTTTGCCCAAGCTTTACATGGGCTGTCATAGCGCGCTTCAATATAGCGAAGCCCCCAACGAATCTGAGTTACTGGGTTGGTGCGCCAATCTGATGAGATAACTTCCATCCGGATTGCCGGCAAAGCCTGTGGGATTCCGTGTGCACCTGAACGCTTATTGTGCGCCCGGTAATTCCAATGGCTCTCTTTTGTCCAAAGTCGGTTGAGACAGGTGTACTGATCTGCACCCCAGGCATATTCACTGAGCATGATTGATTTGGCGACCTTTTTCGCGCCAATTGTGGTGCGAGCCATTTCTACTTGTTGGCTGATCGCGGCAGCGAGCGCCATTTGAGAAGCAAAGAGGTTGGTGCGCTTATCGAGCTGGGTATAAAGAGCGGCGCCTTCAGAGAGATCAACTTCGGTATTTAAGGCAACTGACATAGTCAGATTGGCAGATGCCGGAAGTGAAATGCTTGTGGTCATCGGAAATTCAAGACCGGAGGCAGTTGGTTGGGCCGCTGAGATGAGCAAGAGGGAGCCAACTAGGGTCCAAAGGGCGCGCGAGTTGAAACGGTTATTTCTCATTGCTGCCCTCCTTTCCTACCTCTGTTGAACTTCTCTTTACCTTTTGGTCGTGGGCCATCGACCTAAAAATAGGTTGATGACCATCGGGGGAATGAGTTAAGGGTGGCAACCAGGGTGAGATGTCGCAAATTAAATGGTGCGTGTGGCGGAAATTCTCAGGAAAGTCGTTGCCTGTGGACAGGTAAAAGTCCTGCTCAGTTAGGGCAAAGTCCTAAATGTCCCAATTGTGACTGTGAGATTTAAATAAGCCCTGAATTGGGGAGCTAGCCAACGGCTAGGCGATCGGTCCTTCGAGCATCTCGGTGACCAGGGCTGCGATCGGCGAGCGCTCGCTGCGTGTCAGGGTTACGTGGGCAAAGAGCGGGTGTCCCTTGAGCGTTTCGACCACCGCGACCACGCCATCGTGGCGTCCGACCCGCAAGTTATCGCGTTGGGCAACATCGTGGGTCAAAACAACTCTTGAAGATTGGCCGATTCGCGAGAGGACGGTCAGCAAGACGCCGCGTTCTAGCGATTGGGCTTCGTCCACGATTACAAAAGAGTCATGTAATGAGCGACCACGGATGTGGGTCAGCGGCAGAACTTCAATCAGACCTCGCGCCATGATCTCTTCGACCACTGCCTGCGAAACGAGAGCGCCCAAAGTATCGAATACTGCCTGTGCCCAAGGCGACATCTTTTCGCCTTCACTGCCCGGAAGGTAGCCCAGCTCTTGGCCGCCAACTGGATATAACGGACGGAAGATCACAACTTTCTTATGGAGGCGTTTTTCCATAACCGCTTCCAGACCCGCGCAAAGGGCGAGCGCAGATTTTCCAGTTCCGGCGCGACCACCGAGAGAGATGATTCCAATTTCGGGATCCAATAAAAGGTCTAAGGCGATTCGTTGTTCTGCTGAACGGCCGTGCAAACCAAAGGCGTTGCGATCACCGCGGACTAATTGCAACTGCTTATCTGCAGTAACGCGAGCTAGCGCACTTCCCTTTTCGGAGTGCAGAACGATTCCAGTGTGAACCGGCAATTGATGGGCCGCTTCGTGGTCTGCGCGATCAGATGCATAAAGCTCGTCAATGATGTTGTGGCCAACGCTGAGCTCTTCGATTCCGGTCCAGCCACTATTTGAAACGAGTTCTGCTAAATATTCTTGCGCCTCTACACCAACCGATGATGCCTTAACTCGAAGCGGCAAATCCTTAGTAACTAAGACAACGTCTTTGCCATCGGACATTAAATTCTTAGCGATCGCCAGGATGCGCGAATCATTTGTGCCATCGCGCAAAAAACCGTGGGGCAAGGTACTTAAATCTGTATGGTTTAACTCAACCGAGAGAGTGCCGCCCTCTGGCGTAATCGTGAGTGGCTTATCCAAGCGGCCGTGAGTTATCCGCAGATCATCTAAGGATCGCAGCGCTGCGCGGGCAAAATAGCCCAGCTCTGGATTGCGCAGATCTTCTAAAGATCGCAGCGCCGCGCGAGCAAAGTAGCCCAGTTCTGGGTGATCGCGTTTGGTTTCGAGTTCACCAATAACTGCAATCGGATAATTACTTCGTGTTCTTCGAATTTCGAGAGCGCGTTCGGGTCTGCCAACAAAACGCTGGTATCTAAAACATAGGTCTTTTTTGCAGCCTTTTTCTTGCTATTAGATACTGGAGTAGCCAATGGCCAGCTCTCGCATTCTCTTTAGTTTTATCCGATGGGAGTTACTTCTGACTAGAAAAAGATAGAACGGGCTAGCCCTCTTTTAAGTGCGACACGCCATAGCAAGTTGTTAACGCTTGGTTAAAGCTATACACCGAGTCGACGTTGGCGCTGTGAATATGCGCGAAGTGCACGTAAGAAATCTACGCGGCGAAAATCTGGCCAATATGCTTCACAGAAATAGAACTCTGAAAGTGCGCTCTGCCACAATAAAAAGCCGCCCAAACGCTGTTCTCCCGATGTTCTGATCAACAGCTCTGGATCGGGTTGGCCTGCGGTATATAAATACTTTGAAATCGCATCGGTTGTTAAATCCTTAGCCGCGCTTTCAATACTAGAACCGTGCGCGCTCTTATCTTGCAGATATCCCTTAACTGCATCGACGATTTCGCGGCGGCCGCCATAACCAATTGCGACATTTACTTCTACGCCACCGTTGTGCACTGGGGGCAGGTTTGCTAACTTCTCGCTCAACCAAGGTGGCAATAAATCGAGGGCACCTACCGCTTTGATATTCCACTTGCCGGTTGCGTGAAGTTCGTCGACAGTTTCGCCAATGATAGTTAGCAGACCATCTAACTCTTCGGGGGTGCGTTTAAAGTTTTCAGTGGATAGCAACCACAAAGTAACGACTTCAACTTTGGCTTCATCGCACCAGCCAAGAAATTCCACAATTTTGCTCGCCCCGCGGCGGTGTCCTTTTGGATCAAGGTCGCTGGGATTGGCTTTTGCAAAGCGGCGATTGCCATCAAGTATCACTCCGACGTGACGTGGAGTTTTAGAAAAATCAAGGCCGCGAACAATGCGCGACTCATAGAAGGGATAGAGCGCAGATTTAATTGCGTTACGAATAAGTCTTAACAACTTTGCGTTCCGCAATAAATGAAGCGACCGGCAGAGTTCCAGCTAGAGCCAACCAGATAACGCGACGCAGCTCCCAGCGCGCTTTGACTGAAAATTGAAGCGCAGTTAAAAGGTAAACGGCATAGACCCAGCCGTGGACAAAGGGAATCCAGGCGACCTTGCTCTTCCAATCTTCATTATTAAGCAGGTAGGCCACTGGCAGATCAACAAACCATAAAAGCAGTGACATTACTCCGGCGATTAACGCCATTACTCGAAATCTCTTTACGGCACCGGTCATGAGGTAATCCTACGGCGATAGAAGGGAAGGTAAAGAACAATGGCGGCCATTAGCCACCAGATGGCAACGTAGGAAATATGTTGCCAGTAATACCCAGCGATTCGTGAAACCGGAGTCGGCGGAACAACTCTTTCCCGCGACAACTCACCTTCGCGTGTGCTCTCTGATTTCGCGGCGATAAATCCATCAAATAGCTGAAGATCTACTAGCCCGACAATAACGCTGCTATCTAATCTGGAGATAACACCGGGTTCATTATCTGCACGATCATCATTTTGATGTGGCTGCAAAGTTCCAATCAGCGAGATCTTGGTAGACATAGCAACTTCAGGATTTAACAAGCGATCTTTCCAAAGCCCACGCACCACTAAAATTCCAGAAAGTGGGGTTGAGTCATCGACCTGCAAAAGGGCGACTTCCCAATCACTCACCTTTCCATCTTTATCGCTCTGCCGGGGAGCCTTAAAATTGGCGACATAAAATCCGGTAACTGAAACCAATTTCTTTGCATTTCGCGAATCAAGGGGCAGGGTCGGCGTAGCCAAATCATTTAATTTATAAACCTTGGGATCCACTATTTTTGCTGCAGCGTTACTTTCTTTTACAATCGCGGCGCGATCAAGCTGCCATTTTCCGAGACCAATTAAGACTAAGACAAGAGCAAGAACAAGTAGTCCTTGGAGAAACTTTTTAATTATCGCTCTGGTTTTCATTATTGCGAGGGTTCATTCGCATGTAGCGCTTATAAAAACTGCGCAACAAGATTGCAACGGTTATGCAGAGAATCAGAACTGTTAGCGAGCCAGCCCAACCCATATCAAATTCTGTTTGCATGCCATAATCTTGCCATGGATTTAGATTTCAACGACCGCTATGGCGTGCGCTCAACTAAAGGTTGGATCACACCTGCGATCGCATTTGCCGTGATTGGCGGCGGATGGTTGATTTGGGCGGCCTTGCATCATTCCGATCCAGCAATTCGAAGCGAACTTATTTCTTTTAACGTCACATCGGAAAGAGAAATTTCTATACGTTACAGAGTCGATCGCACAGATTCGAATCAAGTCGTTATCTGCACTTTGACAGCGCGCGATCTCGATAAGAATGTGATCGGGCAGATTGATGACACCATCCCTGCTGGCAGTACCTCAAGCGAACAAACCACTGCTATTCCCGCACGATCTACCCCTGTTACCGCAGCAATTGTGCGTTGTCGCGCCAAATAATTACTTCGTATACCGTTGCCCCTTATGAGTACCCCACAAACTTGGCTAACCCAAGAAGCTGCTGATCGTTTGCGCGGCGAACTCGCACACCTTGAAAGTGATGGCCGTAAAGAAATCACGGCAAAGATTGAAGCTGCTCGCGCCGAAGGTGACTTGAAAGAGAACGGTGGCTATCACGCTGCGCGCGATGAACAAGGAAAGATGGAAGCGCGCATTCGCCAGTTAAAGCAGATGCTTGAAAATGCACATATCGGAACTCCCCCAGCATCTGCCGATGGCGTCGTTGGTCCCGGAATGGTGATCACTGCAATTATCGCCGGCGATGAAGAAAAATTCTTACTCGGTTCGCGCGAAATCGCATCAGGTGATTTAAGTGTTTACAGCGAAAAATCTCCACTTGGCGCAGCCGTTATGGGAGCCAAAATTGGTGAGACAGTTTCTTACACTGCGCCAAATGGCAAAGAGATTAAAGTCGAAATCAAAGCCGCGACTAACTATTAATCTGAAGAGCGCTTATATTTTCTAACGCTTAATGGAATAAAGATCGCCATGATGATAATCATGTACAGGAACGATGTCAGCAATGGATACTCACTGGGGAAAGATCCCGCTGTCGCACCAAATTGATTTTCTAAGCCAAAGAGATCGCGGCACCCAGCAACCATTGTTGAAACTGGATTCCACTCTGCAAAGTACTGCAGCGCACGAGGCATTCCGGTTGTTGGAGCAAAGGCGTTGGATAAGAAAGTAAGCGGGAAGGTCACTATAAAGCTGACGTTTTGAACAACGCGCGCATCGGATGCTGACAATCCAACAAAGATTCCAACCCAAGAAAGTGCGTAACCAAAGAGAAGTAGAAAAACGAATCCAATTACTACGTTTAGCAGACCCGATGTTGGGCGCCAGCCAACTAAAAATCCCGCGATACCCATTACTGCAAGAACCACAAAGATTCCAACCCAAGAAAGTGCGTAACCAAAGAGAAGTAGAAAAACGAATCCAATTACTACGTTTAGCAGACCCGATGTTGGGCGCCAGCCAACTAAAAATCCCGCGATACCCATCACCGCAAGAACCACGATATTAAGTAAGGAATCCCCTAGGGTGCGGCCCAAGACAAGCGCCGATTGTGAAATTGGTAGTGATCTAAATCGATCAATCAAACCTTTCTTCATATCTTCGGCTAAGCCTGATGCAGTTCCGGCGAGCGTAAATGCAACGGTCTGCACAAAGATTCCGGGCATTAAAAGTTGTACATAACCACCTGGCTGATCAGTTGAAATTGATCCACCGAATACATAGCGGAACAAAAGCACAAACATAACTGGTTGGATCGTTGAGAAAATTAAAACTTCAGGTACGCGAGTTAACAAGCGCAACTGGCGTTGCGTGATAATCATTGTGTCTTTAAAGGTGCTCATTTCTTTGCCTTCTTTCTACGTCCGGTGGGTTCGGCTTCTTCGCTCTTCTCTTCTGCCGCGTGGCCGGTAAGGGATAAGAAAACATCATCAAGAGATGGGCGCTTTAAACCAACATCAAGCGGGTGAATACCCGCAGCATCTAAAGATCGAAGTGTTTCGATCAGCGCAGTTGCCCCGGTCGAAACTGGCGCAGAAATCATGCGCAAGCCCTCATCTAAAATTGCTTTATTTCCGCTGATTGCGGCAACGACTTCCATTGTCTTGGCAATATTTTGGCTCTCAACAACGATTTCTAAACGCTCGCCACCAACTTGTTTCTTAAGTACATCAGATGTGCCACGAGCGATTACTTTGCCGTGGTCAATAACTGCGATCTCATCGGCCAATTGATCGGCTTCTTCTAGATATTGAGTGGTTAAAAGCAATGTAACTCCGCCCTTTACCAGCTCTTCAATAACGCTCCACATTTCCTGGCGGCCACGTGGATCAAGTCCTGTTGTTGGTTCATCTAAGAAAAGTACCTTTGGCTTAACAATCAGTGATGCCGCTAAATCTAGGCGACGACGCATTCCACCTGAATAAGTCTTGATTGGACGCTTTGCGCTATCTGTTAGTGAGAATCTTTCTAACAACTCTTCGGCACGAGCAATAGATGCTTTTTTACCTAAGTGATAAAGCTGACCGAACATAACCAAGTTATCCCAGCCAGTTAAAATCTCATCAACTGCTGCATATTGACCAGAGAGACCAATTACTTCACGTACTTTCTCGGGATGCTTTATTACATCGATTCCGCCAACCATGGCGCGACCTGAATCAGGTTTTAAAAGAGTGGCAAGAATTCGCACACATGTTGTCTTTCCTGCACCATTTGGGCCAAGCACGCTTAAAACAGTGCCTTCTTCAACATCAAGTGATAGGTGATCTAGAGCACGAACCGCTCCATTGCGATAAGTTTTTACTAAGTCTTCGGCTATTACTGATTTCACGGAGTAAACTTACCGATATTGCATTACTTATTGCAAACAAAAATAGCGTTTCTCGAGAGGTCCCGATGTCTAGCCATGGTCCAGTGAAAGAGCATTCCCATAAAGAGATAATGATTATCCTCAGCGGATTGATGACCGGCTTGCTTTTAGCTGCCCTTGATCAGACCATTGTTTCAACCGCCCTAAAGAGCATTGTCGAAGACTTCAACGGACTTAACCATTACACCTGGGTTGTTACCGCATACCTACTTACATCAACTGCCTCGACTCCTTTATACGGAAAAATTTCCGATATTTACGGACGCCGCATTGTTTTCCAGTTTGCGATCGTTACTTTCTTAATTGGTTCATTCCTTGCCGGTGCATCGCAAAATATGGCGCAATTAATTGGAACGCGTGCGATTCAGGGTCTTGGCGCGGGTGGGCTTATGGCGCTGACTTTCGTAATTATTGGAGACATTGTTCCTCCGCGCGAACGCGGTCGTTACCAAGGTTATTTTGGCGCTGTGTGGGGTCTATCTTCTGTTGCAGGCCCATTGCTTGGCGGATTCTTTTCGGATCACGCAACAATTCTAGGTATCACCGGATGGCGCTGGATTTTCTACATCAATATCCCATTTGGAATCGCAGCAATGGTTATCACGTCAGCGGTGTTGCATATTCCAAAAGTTAAACGCGAACACAGGATTGATTACTTTGGTGCACTGCTTATGGTTGCAGCAGTGTCAGCAACGCTTCTTGCAGTATCTGTTTATGGACCAGAACGTGGTTGGGGTAATACGACTACCTTGACTTATCTGGCGATTGGAATTTTGCTCACCTTAATTTTTATTCTCTGGGAAGGAAAGGCGAAAGAACCAATTCTTCCGCTCTCGCTCTTCAAAAACCACACTTTCTCTCTGACTTCGGCACTCGGTTTTATTATCGGCGCAGGAATGTTTGGCGCAATCGTAATGTTGCCTCTTTATCTGCAGGTTGTTAAAGGCGATACCGCCACTGAGGCGGGCTTGAAGTTGATCCCATTTATGCTTGGAATTGTTTCTACTTCAATTTACAGCGGTAAGGCCATCACAAAACATGGTTATTACAAGCGATTCCCGATCATCGGAACTGTTGTAATGACGATTGGCATCTTCTTTATGTCGACCTTGACTGCCACAACACCTTTCTGGCAGCTTTCGATTTACTCCATTTTGGTTGGAGCCGGTCTGGGTCTTTCTATGCAGACCATTGTGATCGCGCTGCAAAACTCCGTTGACTTTAAAGACATGGGAGTTGCAACGAGTTCAAATACTTTCTTCCGCTCTTTGGGTTCTGTCTTCGGAACCGCCCTCTTTGGGGCAATCCTTACCAACCGTCTCGGACATTACTTGATTGTGGGGCGTGATGAATTAGCAGCGACTAATCCAACCGCAGCGCTATCTTTCAATGAGAGTGACATTGAAAAAATCAAGCAGAACACAAGTGCGATTGCGCAGCTTCCCCCAGAAGCCCAGACCACGGCTTTGGATGCATTCGTTAACTCATTCCAAGTAGTTTTCCTTATGGCAGCGCCAATAACCGCACTGGGATTCTTATTAGCACTCTTTCTTCGCGAAACCCCTCTTCGCACCAATAAAGATTATGCAGCAGCGCGCGAAGAAGCTGCTGGCGAGGCACTTGGTTAAATCAATTGGCCTCTAAAGTAAGAAGTAAATTCACTAATCCTTTTGCGGAATTCCCGCGAGAAGTTGGTGTATTAGTCTTCGCTTCTTTCTTTGTTGCTGTCGGATTTGGAATCATCGCACCGACCATTCCACTTTTTGCAAATTCATTTGGAGTAAACAACGCCCAGGTGGGTCTAATCATCTCCGCTTTTGCCTTAGCGCGATTTGCCAGTGGATTGTTTTCAGGAAAGTTAGTTGACATATTTGGCGAGCGAATTGTTTACACAGTCGGTGTTGGTTTTGTTGCTATCTCATCGTTTGCTGCAGCGTTGGCACAAAATTATGAACAACTGCTTATTTATCGGGCAGCGGGCGGATTAGGTTCGTCAATGTTCTCTGTTGCCGCTGGGTCCATACTTCTAAGAGCAGTTGATGACACCCGTCGCGCTCGTGTGCAATCACTTTACAACGGCAGTTTTCTGATCGGGATGATGGCTGGACCTGTAATCGGTGGATTCCTGACCGCAATTTCGTTAAGAGCACCGCTAATGATTTATGCAATTCTCCTCGTCATATCAAGCGCCGCCGGAGGCTTTTTACTCCGTAACTCAGTTCTCGCAGCCCGTCCGACTGAAAAGAGCGCGCAAGAAAAAACATCATTAAAAGAAGCTCTTTCTAGCAAGCCATATTTGATTGCTTTAATCATTTCGTTTTGCAGTGCTTCAATATTTTTTGGTATGAGTCGATCCATCTTGCCGATCTTTATGGTTGAAGATATGAAATCAACGGCTGGGTATCTCGGCATCGGCTTTACTATTTCCTCTATCGTCCAAGGCCTTTTACTGCTTAAGGCTGGCGGTCTTTCTGACAAGCATGGGCGCAGGTATTCGGCTGTAATCGGCACATCTTTGCTCTCTATTTCGGTCCTAATTCTTGTCGTGACTTTTCAGCCTTGGATGTTTTTACTATCAATGTTTATCGCTGGATTAGGCGCGGCATTTCTATCTACAACGCCATCGGCCATTGTTGGTGATGTTTTGAAAGGAAAAGGCGGACAGGTAATCGCGATATTCCAAATGTCTGGCGATGCTGGTGCAATGGTTGCGCCAATTGCCCTTGGGTTCATCGCCGATCATTACGGCTTCCGCCCCGCATTTGCTGTCAGTGCCGGACTTATGTTGATCGCACTATTTGTGGCAACAAAATTGCCCGAGACGCGGGCTTCGCATCTCGGGCAATCTAGCTAATATCTAGCTGATGTTTCTTATTTAGTCACTGTTACGAAGGATTGAGAGCAATCTCAAAACTTCCATATACAACCAAACAATTGTGACCATCAAACCAAATGCCATACGCCATGACTCTTGTTGTGGAGCCCCAGCAGCAATAGTGCGTTCGATCTGATCAAAATCAAGTACCAAGAAGAATGTTGCAAGTGCAACAGCTCCTACAGCTACGAGTAGACCAGTTGCTCCACCTGGGCGTCCGGTGAAGATAGTGATGAGAGAGAAAACAACGTAACCCATCAACGCACCAAGCATGATGCGAGTGAACTTAGGTGTTACGCGAATCTTTCCGCTGCGGTATGCAACCAAGATTCCACCGAAAGCACATAGTGTTCCGATTACTGCCTGGCCAACAATGCCTGAATAAGCCTCGTTGAAAAAACGGCTGATGGTTCCGAGTGCAAGTCCCTGTGCAGCTGCGTAAGCAACAATCAGTGGGACGCGAACCTTCTTTGAAAAAATATTTACCATTGCAAGAACAAAACCGCCAAGGAATCCAACGAGTGCGAGGCTTGGGTTATTAGCACCCCACGCAAAAGCACCCACTGCGACCAAAACTGCAAACAAAGTTGCAGTGCGCATAACAACATCGTCCATTGTCACACGACCAGTGCGAAGTGATGATGCGGCTGGAGCTGCGTAAGTTGTTTCTAGCGAATCGTTATCGAGACGTGTTGCATCCATCTGAGCAAAGCCACGGTTCGAACGAGTTAGTACTGGATTTGAACTGCGCACTAATTTCCCTTTCTAGGAAATCCGCCCCCTTCGGGGTGGGTTAAGTAGGTCCTATTTAAAACCATAAACCTGAGAATTTCATTCCAGAGGGCTTTCCACGCTCATTTTCGGCGCTCTGAGCGGGGTCACAACCCATTCCAAGCGACAAATGAAAGCTCTAACTACTTCTCCTTATATCCAGCAGGGCATTTTGGTTTAATTGCAGTGACCTTCTTTATTACTTTGCCCTTTACGCAGGTGATGGTGGCCATCTTCTTTGAGGCGGCTATTGTTGTCTTAGGTGTTGGTACCACATCAATAACGGAAACTTTGATTTTTGGAACAGAGTAGTGAAATCCAGCTGAGCGAAAATAGACGTAGCCATTCAATAACTTAAAGGTGGTTGTGGCTACTTGCGAAGTTCCATCAGAATTCAAGATTTCTATTTTTGCACTAGTTTTTGAAAGATCTTTACCCCAAAGGCATTTGGCGATATCTTCTCTCAAAACAAGATCGTATACACCTTTTTTCTTCTCACCATCAGAATCAAAACTAGGTGCTGCTACAGTGAATGAAAGTGAATCTGTCACCGCATCCCATAGTGGTGCTGAAATTGAATAGACCGTTGCATTCGTGCTTACCTGACCTAAAATGCCTCTACTGGATTTTAAGCATCCATTCATCTGACCATATATATCTGCACGGACTCCTGTTGAGTAAGAAACTGCGGTCCAAATCGATGATTCCCATCTTGCTTTAGTCTCGATCGCTTTTTCGAAACTTATCCAATCATTTATACCCGCATTAGTATTGCTATAAACTAAGTACAACTTGGACTGAAACTGATTTACTGTGGTTGCAGGCTTTAAATTTGGATATGCAACCATCAAGGCTTCAGAATATGGTTTATTAAACTCAGCCAGAACCGAACTCACAGATATCGAAGATCCGGCGAATGAGAATTCTGTCGGAGTTAATTGCTGTATCTCACTATTTTTAATTCTACTTTGGAACCATCCACTAAATGTCGGTGCAAGGTACTTAAGATCCAGCACCACTCGGAAAGTTACATCGCTCTTAAAATTGAATAAGTCAAAGCACGTGGTCAGCCACACGCTGCAGTTGTTTGGAGTTGGAGCAGGGTAAGTTTTCACTGGAATTATAGAGAGAGACAACTTACTTGCTTTTGCATTAGCGGTTTGTGTTGTGCTTATGCCTTCAAGAACTGGTTGTAAGAGATACTCAGCGCCACCAAAATGTGGTGCTTTTGGAAATGTAAAAACGCTTGAATCAGCACCTGACGGCAGTAACGTTTTTTCATCTCCTGTCCAGTTCTTGGTCTGGTTTATATATGAGCCGGCAGGATATTTCGACTGATCGAATACTTTTGCTGCATACGTTTTGGATGATGTTGACGAAATCCAAGTTTTACCATTATCAATCGATGCTTCAAATGACTTTACGCAAGGATTGGATAGATCTTCTGCACAATTAGGGAGAACTGCTGTGTAGTTTATTGAAGTTTTGTAATCAATGAATCCGCTGAAGATAGGTTTATAAAATCCTCCAGCATTTGCCTCAGAAAATAGCAGTGCGAAGTCACTCTTTACTTGATCTTGGGTGAAACTACCTTTCGCTGCTCCATTGGGCTCGCCGGCAAGTGCGGAAGAAGTTACGCCCATCGCAATAATCATCGCACTCGCGCCTGCGATGAACGCTTTTCTTAATTGCATTCCCGAATATTAGCCAATTAACTTCAGATGCCAACACCCACTTGCAATTAGATGCGCTCCATTCTCAAAATCAACAACCGGGGGTGTGTTCAATCCCAATGGCAGAGGTAGATGGAGGTCTCTACTTCTTCTTGTACCCAGCAGGGCACTTGGGGCTAACTGCAGTTACCTTTTTGGTTACCTTGCCTTTGATGCAGGTGATGGTGGTTTTCTTAAGATTAGGAGTAGTTACTGTTTTTTTATTTGAGGCAATAGGAGCAGTCTGTTGTGCCACAAAAGCCTCTGCTTCTTTGAGTAAATCTAGATGTTTATGAACAGGTGAAAAATATCCTGAAGGTCTAGTAGCGGTCCTGGAGGTGCCTGCTCCACAGAAGTAGCCATCAGTAAATGCACTAGGTGTTGTACCTAAATAAATTGATTCTCCCTTATACAACGCCGTGACAGGACCACCGGAATCTCCTGAGCAAGCGAGATTATCTGACAATAGTGTCTCATTCGATAAAGCTTCTTTTCTATCCGAATTCAGCCAAGGGAAATAAGATGGTGCAACTAATTTCATACTTCCCTTCGGTGATCGAGGAAGTTCACTCGTCCTTTGATTTGGATTATTCCAATCTTTCTCGCAAGGAAGAGTTTCTTCGGGGGTGCAACGATCTCGATACTCGCCATATCCGTGCACAATTACCTCTGTTTGAGCTGCTACTAGTTCTTTTTCGATATCTACGGTTAGCAATTTTCCATTAGATATTGAGACCAAGTCTTTTTCGAGAACATAAACAATAAAATCATTTAAACCACCCATTTTTGACATTTTGTAGTCGCCTACAAATGTCTTGATTACCCTAACTCTGCCATTAAAGTCTTTGGCAGATGAATTTGGTCTACCCACCGTGATAACAGCTGGTTCATTTAATATTCGATTGCCGTTGCTATCAAATTTGTAATTAGAGTGTGCAGCAGAGAATATAATTCGTGATGAGTACAAATAACCGGACCAACCGGCCGCATCAAAAGGGCCACCATATATCGGCACCACTCTTGGATTATCAAGAT
>CANMCL010000010.1 GCA_947496345.1 Actinomycetota bacterium | reverse complement strand
AACCATGCTTTTTTCGGCAACTATGCCCGGAGACATCATTGCGCTAGCGCGTCGCTTTATGAATCAACCTATTCATATTCGAACACAAGATAACGAAGATGAGGGTGCTGTTGTATCGCGTATTAAGCAACATGTTCTGCGCGCTCATGCATTAGATAAAATTGAAATGCTGGCACGAATCTTGCAAGCAGATGGTCGCGGGCCAACTATTGTCTTTTGCCGAACTAAGCGCACTTGTCAGAAGACTTCAGATGATCTCCTTGAACGCGGTTTCAGGGCAGCTTCGATCCACGGTGATCTAGGTCAGAGCGCACGTGAAAAAGCGTTAAATGATTTCAAAGCCGGCAAATCTGATGTGCTTGTCGCAACCGATGTAGCTGCACGTGGAATTGATATCGATGGCATAACACACGTCATCAACTACCAATGCCCTGAAGATGAGAAAACTTACGTTCACCGAATTGGACGAACAGCGCGTGCTGGAGCCGATGGTATTTCAGTCACTTTCGTTGATTGGGATGATCTAGCCCGATGGAAGATGATTGATACCGCTTTAGTGTTGGGTCTTGGCGAACCAGAAGAGACTTACTCATCTTCTGAACATCTCTATGAAACTTTAAATATTCCAGCCGGATCTAGTGGTCGTATCACCAAAGAAAAACCTGCTGCGAAGCCTGAGAGAACTGCACCAGCAGCGAAAGAAAGTAAACCTGCCGCAGAACGCACAGTTCGCAATAGAACTCGCACTAAAAAGTTCTCTTCTTAGCGGCGAATTACTCCAGCCCTAAAATCTCCAAAATAGAATAAGTAGCACTTCTGTAGCTCTCTGCTACTTCGCCATCCTTATCTGCAGTTAGCGCCGATAGCGTTCCGCCTATAAATCCATCAATTTTATTTGAGTGAACCAGCGATACATCCAAGAGCGGTGCGAGCTCTTTATTCTTTACTTCACCGATTTCAATTGCGGTTACCTCAACTTTAGTTATGGCGCGTAATTGCACAAGTGCGCGCAAGGAATGCAAAGACGCATCTACAGGAGTAAAGATATGGTCGGCCACGGAAAGCGCCAGCTTCAGCGACTGAGTTAGTGATGGAGCTACATCTAATACAACAAGATCAAAGGTCTCGGGAAGAGCGCTCAAAAACACGGAAAGTGCATCCTCATTTAGATTGGTAGTTAAGCGCGAATCTGCAGGTATGAAAGCAAATCTTTCAGCCGTTAGGTTTAAATTTTTATCACCAAGGGTTGTACCAGTTAAAAAGTCTGTAATGGTTAATCGAGGATTTTCAAATCCAAGACGGAAAGTAAGTGAACCCGATGGGTCCAAGTCGATGAGCAGAGTCTTCTTTCCAAATTCTGCGGCGGCAACTGAAATTGCATGCGCCAAAGTTGTCTTACCTACTCCCCCTGCAGGACTTGCAATAGCAATGGTTTTCATTTAACTCGCTCCAAATCCCAGCGCTTTACTGCCTCTTTATAAATTGGTGGCGCAAGAATTGCATCGGGGATTACACCAATGGTCTTTCTAATTGCCTTTAGCGCTAGATCAGTTGCAAAGTTTTGTCCTGGTAATTGTGGCGTTCCATAAAGTGAACGCGCCCACGACGGTAGAGAACTAGAAGCTAGTAGAGCAAGTGATGCCCAAGCAGGTGCTGCTGGAGTCGCGAAGCGAACAGCGCTTGGAAGCGGCGGGATGGTTAAGAACAGCGCCGCGCGTTTGGCATCTTCGGAAGCGCGGAGTTCTGGAGATAAATCTGAGAAATATTTCTGCATCTGGCTTACTGTTGTTGGAACTCTTTCAGCACTTACCCCTACAAGTTGCGCAAAGGTAACCATTTCAGAGACGTAATTATCGGCCTCGGCTGGATCTATGGACATGCCAGATCGAATAGCAATATCTAAAAATGAATCCACCATAGACATATGTACCCAAAGAAGTAAGTGTGGATCATCAAGCCCGAGTGAGGTATGAATCTTTCTAACTCTGGCAGCTAAGGCGAAGGCTGCTTCGGTGCTAGCAAAGGTAATTGTTGATACGTAATCACCGGTACGTTGCAATCTTCCCCAAGCATCTTCCCGAAAATTAGAGTGCTTGGCTACGCCATCCATAGCATCTGGATGTAGCGCTTGTTGCAAAAGGGCGCGGATTCCGCCTACTGCCATTGATGGGTCTGAATGTATTCGCCAAGTAACTGAATTCGGCGTGAAAAGTCCGCGCGGATCAAATGATGAAGAGTCAATATCCATAGTTATTTTCTTATTGAGCGGTAAAAGCTTTAATCGCATCAACCAGCATTTGAACTGCTATCGCGGCAAGCAATAAACCTGCAATTCGTGCCAAAAGAGTTACACCGGAATCCTTGATTATTCCTAGAATAGTTGTTGAAGCCATTAGAGAAATCGCGATTACTATATGTACAGCAACTACTGCAGCAATCAAACCAAAGCTCTGTGCCTGGGTATCGATCTGTTGAACGAAGATCATCGTTGCCACAATTGCGCCTGGACCTGCTAGCAAAGGAGTTCCTAGCGGAACTAACGCAATGTTCTTATTCTTTGTATCTTCGCCACCCATATCTCGCCCAGTTAAGAGTTCGAGGGATACATAGAGAAGTAATAACCCACCGGCTGCTTGCAACGCTTCCATAGAAACGTTCATGTACTCCAAAATAAATCTTCCAAATAGCGAGAAGAATGTGATTACAACTAGTGATACCAAAGCTGCTTGCCAAGCCAACTGAATGCGTTCTTTCTTTGACTTATCCGCGACTAATCCAAGGAAGATTGGGGTTGCACCTGGTGGATCAAGAATTACTAAAAGTGTTACGAATGCTTGGATCGAAAATGTGAGGGCGCTGACTTCAATTGCGTTCATTTTCTGACCACCCTCCGTGCATTGGCTAGTGACTCCAGAACTTCCCATTCTGCGGGATCTGTAAGATTTTCACCTAGTGCGTTGAGTTTACCGTTTCCGTGGTAATCACTCGACCCGGTTTTTACCAAGTGCAATTGATCGGCAATTTCACTTAGCTGCTCACGCTCAACTTGCGAGTGATCCCTGTGATTTACTTCAATTCCATTTAGGCCAGCTGCCACGAGAGTCGAAAAAGTCGCAGTAGAAATGATTTCTCCTCGACGTGATGCAAAGGGATGAGCAATTACTGCTACTCCCCCCGCCTTTCTTATCTGAGAAATTGCATCTTCGGGGGTTGGGGCAGCGTGAGTTACGTAGTATTTCGAGGCGTTATGGAGCAGATCTACAAATGCTTCATCGCGTGTGGCGATCACTCTATTTTTTACCAGAGCATCAGCCAGGTGTGGACGCCCGATAGTTGCTCCTGGCGGAGTTGCTGCAATTACATCTTCCATAGTTATTGCAATGCCATCAGCTGCTAATAGTTCAATCATCTTACGCATTCGCGGGATTCTGGTATCTCGTGAATCCGACAGCATCGCCTGGAGATCACGATCCTCGCCATCAAAAAGCAAGCCCAAGATATGTACGCTAACTCCATCAACGGTGAGCGTAGATATTTCAGCGCCTAAAACAAGTGACATTGGGGTACGTAACGCCGCGATCGCTTCGCTCCAGCCAGATGTGCTGTCGTGATCCGTAATCGCCAGAGTCTTGATACCGGCGGATAGCGCCTTATTAATTAACTCTGCTGGTGAATCGGTGCCATCACTTGCCGTCGTGTGAGTGTGCAGATCAATCATTACTAATCTTCGATCATAACTCGGGTGGGTCTGGTTCGCAGAACAACTAGGACGCACCCAATAAGAATTAACACGATTCCGGGAATAACTCCTGCCGGCGGTCTTTGATCTAACCACCAAAATGCGATTATTGAACTTGTCGGAACTTCAAAGAAGACAGCTAGAGAAACAACTGCAGGAGAAACGCGCTTCAAGACAGTGTTAAACATTGTGTGGCCTAGAAGTTGTGCACCAAAGACCAGCCCGAGGACGATAATCCATTCACGTGAATCGAAGTCAATAATTTGGTTTCCGGCAATTAGCGCCATTGGAAGTGCGGTTAAGGCGCAAACAAAGTAACAGATTGAAGTGTAAGTTGAAGTTTCGAGAGTTCTTTGCGCCCGCGCCCCAAACATCATGTACACAGCTGCGAGAGCCGCTGAAATCAGAGCTGCCACATCACCAAGAAAAGCCCGCAATGAAATCTGTAAATCAATTCCTGATATAACTAGCACCCCGACAAAACTCACAACCATTCCCAGCCAAGCTCGCGATGGAATTGCTCCACCTGTAAGTTTTACAAAGAGGGCTGCAAATATTGGTTGGAGCGCAACCAGTGCGGTACCGGCCGCAACTGTTGTCATCCGCATCGCTAAGAAGAAGGCAATAAAATGTATTGCTAAGGTAAAACCAGCCAATATTGCCCATTTCGCACCAGTGCGATCGATGCGATGACGCAGAGCAAATGGAGCGGTAACTATTGCTCCACCGAGGTTCCGCCAAAATACAAGAGTTAAAATCGGCATAGCGCTCAAAGCAATTAGTGGCCCTGAAGTTCCAATAGCCAGAATTCCAATACTTATACGAATTAAATCTGGACGGGCCGGAATCTGAGTGTGGTTATCTCGAGAAAAAGGCTGCGACATAGATGTAACCGTAGCCGATACTCTTAGACAATGAAGGGAGGCCAAAAATGAGTGGCAACGTTGTAAATCGAGTATTTATTGCTCGTCTTGCAGGAACCGCAGTATTTGATCCAAATGGAGACCCAGTTGGAAAGGTACGCGATGCTGTTGCGACCTTGCGTTCCAATAGCCAACCTGCGCGAATTCTTGGCCTCGTCGTTGAAGTACCTTTGCGCCGCCGTGTCTTTGTTCCCATTACCCGAGTTACTTCTATTGAATCTGGCGCGGTTGTAATCACTGGTTTAGTAAACATGCGACGTTTTGAATCCCGCACAGGTGAACTACTCGTCTTGGGAGAACTTCTCGATCGCTCCATAACTCTATTGGAAGAGAACGAACCAGTCCTTGTTGAAGATCTGGGAATGGAACAAACTCGTACGGGTGATTGGCTTATCAATCGCGTTCACATTATGCGAAAAGGCAGTGGGCTTCGCCGTAAAGGTGCAACCTCTACCGTCGCTTGGGAAGAAGTAACTGGATTCACTTTGCCTGAACACAATCAGGGAGTAACAAATTTGCTTTCCACAATTAATAATTTACGCGCCGCTGACTTAGCAGCGGTAATCCAAGATTTAGCACCAAAGCGCCGCGTTGAAGTTGCGCGTGCTTTAGACGATGAACGCTTGGCCGATGTACTTCAAGAAATGGATGAAGCAGAGCGCGTTGCTTTGCTTGCCGAATTAGAAGGCGAACGCGCCGCTGATGTGCTCGGTGAGATGGACCCAGATGATGCGGCGGATTTATTACGCGAAATTGGCGAAGAGCGTGCGCAAGCGCTGATTGAACTTATGGAACCCGAAGATGCTGAAGATGTTCTGCGTCTGATGACTTACGAAGATTATTCCGCCGGTGGAATGATGACGACCGAACCGATAGTGATGAGTGCGGATTATTCAGTTGCTGATGCGCTGGCAAGTGTGCGTGCTCGCGAAGTTTCACCTGCACTTGCTTCACAAGTTTTCGTATGTCGCCAGCCACTAGAAACCCCTACGGGTCGCTATATCGGATTGGTTCACTACCAACGCTTACTTCGCGAACCGCCCTCAACTCTCCTCGGTTCGATAGTTGATACAGATACGCAAGGGTTAAATCCCGACGCATCTCTGCACGAAGTTTCGTCATACTTAGCCAGTTACAACTTGTTATCTGTACCTGTAGTAGATGCCAACGAGCGTTTACTCGGTGCGGTCACTGTAGATGACGTGCTCGACCACTTACTGCCTGAAAATTGGCGACTCGATCACCGTGATTCAACGCGCGGCACTGGTCCAAAAGTAGATCTCGCCGATGTGACTGGTACAGAAGTAGATCCAATAGACATCGAGTTAGATAAAGCAATGGAAGAGGAGGCGCGCTAATGGCACGTTCACTAACCACGCGCAATACTGGTTTAGATACACCTCGCGAATCTCGTCGTTCATTGCGCCCTAATTACGATCCTGAAGTTTTTGGACGCCTCTCTGAACGTTTTGCCCGCTTCTTGGGTACAGCACGTTTCTTGGTTTACATGACCGCATTCGTTCTTACTTGGGTGCTCTGGAATTTTCTCGCACCACGCGATCTACGTTTTGATGACTATCCATTTATTTTCTTAACTTTGATCTTGTCGCTACAAGCTTCCTACGCTGCACCGCTAATTCTGCTTGCGCAAAATCGTCAAGCGGACCGCGATCGCATTTCGCTAAATGAAGATCGTGCGCAAAATTCACGTTCTATCGCAGATACAGAGTACTTAACTCGCGAACTCGCTAGCTTGCGTATCGCACTTGGCGAAGTTGCGACCCGTGACTTTATGCGTAATGAATTGGAAGATTTACTAAAAGATTTACGTACTAAGCCCCAGTCTGACTCCAAGTAAAGAGTTACTTCTAACCATTAACTTGGCAGATATATCTGAAATCGCTTTTGCACTCGGTGAATCCGGATCCGCTACAACGATTGGTTTGCCATCGTCGCCGCCTGTGCGCAACTCGGTACTGAACGGCACTTTGCCGAGCAAGGGAACGTCGGTTCCAACTAGCGTGGAGAGACGGGAAGCAGTTTCTTCTCCGCCACCTGCGCCAAATAGCGCAATTTCTTCATTGCAATGTGGACAAGGAAAGGCCGACATATTTTCAATTACCCCAATAACGCGCTGATGAATTTGGTGGGCAATGCGACCGGCGCGCTCTGCAACTTCAGCGGCGGCAATCTGTGGGGTCGTGACAACTAAAATTTCAGAAGTAGGAATCAACTGTCCTAGTGAAATTGCTAAATCACCGGTTCCAGGTGGTAAATCGATCAAAAGCAGATCTAAATCTCCCCAATATGCATCAGATAAGAGTTGCTCCAGCACGCGGTGTAACAACGGGCCGCGATAGGCGACAGCGTCAGCGCGCTCTGGTTTAAACATCTCCATTGAAACAACTTTTACTCCATATGATTCAAGTGGAATAAACATTTGATCGATCGCTGTGGGACGTTGCCCCATTAACCCCATTAAGCGCGGTATCGAGTGTCCATAAACGTCAGCATCTAAAATTCCGACGCGTAGGCCACGTTGGGCAGCAGATATTGCCAAATTTGTGGTCAGCGAAGATTTTCCTACACCACCTTTGCCGGAGGCAATTCCAATCACGCGTGTTAACGAATCGGGTTGTGCGAAAGGAATAAACTTTTCGCGTCCGCCGCGCAGTAATTTCTTAACGTTGTTTCGTTGTTCTTCTGACATAACGCCGAAAACAATAACTACTTCACTGATTTCTGGAACTTGAGTTACGGCAGCAGTGATATCTGATCTAAGTCGATCTTGCATTGGGCAACCTGAGATCGTTAATAAAATTTTCAGTTCGGCTTGTGAACCATTTATTGAGACTGATTCGACCATTCCTAGATCTGGCAAAGGACGATGTAATTCAGGGTCTGAAACAGTTGCCAGTGCTTGGTGAACTAACTCAAGGGTTGTCATAAAAGATCTGGATCAATCTTGGCCTTGAACTTAGTTGGCGCAGATTGATCTTCTTCTAAAGCGTTGGTGATGTGCTTTTTTATAAATTTCTTTGGGTGAAGATCAGATGGCTGTAGATCTTCAAAGCCGGGACCTAAATTTTGACGAAGTTCTGACGTGGCAGTTTGAGAGAGGGCCTTTATTTTCTTCAGTAACTTTGCTGCATCTACGGCTAAGTTAGGTAGTCGCTCAGGGCCTACCAATATGATCGCAAGCAAAGCAAGACCAAATACTTCGCCAACCCCAAAGTCAAAGAACATCGCTTACTTTCCCGCACTCAGCACAACGGTCGCTGTAGCGCTGACTCCATTACGCGTGTATGTAAGTTCAACTTTGTCGCCAACGTTTTTAGCGCGAATTGCAACAATAAGCTCTTCGGCAGTAGTAATTGTGCGACCATCAAATTTGATAATGATATCTCCGGCTTTGAGCCCGGCTTTCGCTGCTGGCCCTCCCGGAAGTATGGCTTTTTCGTTTTTGGTGATTAGCGCGCCTTCACCTTCAAATTTCATTTCTATGGATACGCCCAAGACTGGGTAGGTTGCTTTTCCATTTTTAATTAACTGATCAGCGGTCTTACGCGCCTGATTAATTGGAATCGCAAAACCCAGACCAATCGATCCAGTTTGCTCGCCAAAGGAGCTACCTAGAGTTGCGATCGCCGAATTAACCCCGATAACTGAACCAGTTGAGTCCACTAGTGGTCCACCTGAATTACCAGGATTAATCGCTGCATCAGTTTGAAGTGCATTAATAAATGAGTTATCGCTGCGTGTCTCTCCTGCAGTCACAGCACGATTCTTTGCGCTAATAATTCCTAAAGTTACTGTTCCGGAAAGTCCAAGCGGTGAACCAATCGCAATTACCGAGTCGCCGACCGCCACTTTATCGCTATCTCCAAATTGCAAAGCTTGAAGCCCGGTTGCAGCAATTTTAAGAACTGCTAAATCATATGATGAATCTCGGCCTATGACTTTGGCAGTGTATTCCTGCCCACTATTTAAAGTTACGCTAATAACACCTTTACTTGTTACGGCTTCAGCAATCACGTGATTATTTGTAAGAATGTATCCGTTGCTTTCAATTACAAAACCAGTGCCTGTTGCGCCACCATCTTTTGTACCCGCTTCTATTGACACAACGGATGGAATTACTCGTTTTGCAATATCTGCAACTGATCCAGGCGCGCGTTCAATTGAGTTTGATGTCCGTGAAATATTAATAGAGTGCCCAAAGAGTGATCCAGATGATGAAGCACCAAAAATTGAACCCACCAGCCCAGCAACAAATGCTAAGAGAATCGCGTTCGATCGAGTTATGAGGTTGGACCTACCGTTTTTAGTTGCGGGTATCCACCAAGGTCCATTTGAGCCAGGCGCACCTGATGGCTGTGAGTTACTCATATGCCTATCTTCCTACAGTTTTGTAGCAAGTAACAAACCATCGCCGATCGGGATCAGTGAAGTCACCCAAAGGTCTACCTGGTTTTTCAGTGATTTCCCAGCCTCACGGAGCGCAACTGTTTTTGGGTCGCGCTGTGCTGGATCTGAAACTTTTTCTCCTCCGAAGAAATTGTCGATCACAAAAACTCCACCGCTGCGCAATATTCGATAGGCCTCATTGATCGCGAAAGGTAAATCTTCTGGGTTGTGACGGAAGATAACCATGTCGTATGCACGATCCGCCAATTTTGTAACAACTTCCATTGCTGGATTGGTGATTAGGCGAAAGCGAGCTGCCGCAATGTTTGCATCTAAAAACGCGTTCTTTGCAGCGTTGCTATGTTCCATCTCGTTATCTATCGAAGTAAGCGTTCCGCTTGCCATCATTCCTTCTAAAACCCAAAGCGCGCCGACTCCAGAACCTGTACCTATTTCTACGACAGATTGCGCCGATAAAATATGTGCCAAATGTTTTAGGTAAGCGCCGGTGCCTGCAGTTGCATCTGTTGCGCCCATTTCTTCACCAACAGCGCGCGCATTTCGCTTAACTTCATCTTCGGGCAGGAAACTTTCTGCATAAGTGTGCGGATCAATCATCATTTGAGTGTGGTTAGCCATTCGATAAGTAGTCGCACCCCAAAGCCAGTTCCGCCTTTAGGATTTTCGCCTGCATCGGCCTCACTGCGCGCTACGCCAGCAATATCAAAGTGCACCCAGGTGTGGTCTTCTGCAAATTGTTCCAGAAAGAGCGCTGCGGTAATTGAACCAGCGCTAAATTTTTTCTTGCCCGTAATGTGACTGAGATCCGCAATCGGGCTTTCTAGCGCTTCTTGATAATCATCTACGAGTGGCATATGCCAAACGCGATCGCCTGAGCGTTGCCCTGCTTCATAAAAGTTCTTAGCTAGTTTTTCATCGCGGGTATACATCGCGGCATGTTGTCTTCCTAAACCTAAGGTTGCTGCGCCGGTCAACGTTGCAATATCGAGTATGTAATCTGGCTTTAAGTTCTTAACGGCATAAGCGATTCCATCGGCTAAGACCAATCTGCCTTCAGCATCGGTATCTAAAATTTCAACGGTCTTTCCGCCGTATTGGGTAATAACATCGCTCGGACGCTGCGCTGTTCCGGAGAGCGCATTTTCTGCAAGCATCATTAAAACAGTTACGTGTACTTGTGGTTGAAAGTGTGAAAGTGCGCTGATCGCACCAAGCGCAGCGGCAGATCCTGCCATATCCGATTTCATCGCCATCATGACGTCGTAGGGGCGCTTTAGAGATATTCCACCAGTATCAAAAGTAATTCCCTTACCGACAATAACTACATGTGGGAATGCGCCAAGATTCTTTTTCATTCCGCGTGGATGATATGAAATTTCTACAAAACGAGGTCCGGGATTAGGTGATGAATTTCCAACAGCGCGCAGCCCTCCAAATTCGGCTAACTCTTTTCCAGCCAGAATTCGAATATCTAACCCATTTTCTTCGGCAATCTTCTCTGCCTCAGTCGCCATCCAAAGTGGCGTTTTGATATTTGAAGGGGTATGAATCAAATCGCGAGTGCGTGAAATTGCGCTAGCAATTACTCCGGCATCAAGAATTACAGCAGATTTTTCAGTGGCAAATAAAAATTGTGGTAACTCTTGTGTGGCTCCTGTTTTTTGCGTCCATATATAGGCACCCAGCTGCACCGAAATCGCAAATGCCTTCAATTGCTCATGGCTTGCAACACAGATTGAGGCAATTACTGTGGCTTTGCCGCGCCCCCTGCGACCGAGCGCTGCACCTGCTTGACGAAGTGATGGAGTGGTTGCATCTCCCAGCCCAAGTAAAAGTATTCGGTCTGCCTGCATTTGATCTGAAGAGACGGGAATTTCAAACAACTCTCCTGCTTTTCCGGAGGCCGAGAAGAATTCCAGTTCATCAATTAAATTTATATTAAATAACTTTTCTAACTTCTTAATTAGTGCGCCATTTGCTGGAAAATCAAAAGTTGCTGGAGTATTGGAATCGGCGGTAAATCCAATTGCAATTGCTTGTGAATCTGCGAGCGCGTCTACAGAAACCTCGATCGGAGTAAGTAGCGAGGCAGAAAACTTTGAGTGAGACTTAGGCGCCGTCTTGGTGGTCATGATTGCCAAAGGCTAGCGAGTGCCAGCCCAGAAAGTGCACTTGGGAGGCGAAAAAATGGGTTAAATTGAATTACTTTTTGATTAAAGCCACTGCCGCTTCGAGGGCAGCGCTGAGGTTATTTGCTTCTTGCGGATTCATTTCAACAACTAGGCGCCCCCCACCCTCAAGTGGAATTCGCATAACAAGCGAGCGAGCTTCCTTAGTAACTTCCATCGGTCCATCACCAGTACGAGGTTTCATGGCTGCCATTGGGAAGTCTCCTTTAATTGCCTATTTACTACCGAAGATGAGTGAGCCTTTATGGGCGCCACCTGTATTGCTGGGGAATTGCAGAGGATAAGTATCTCGCATATCTGGCTAGGTATGAAATCGGAGAGGGCAGCGCCCCTTAACCCAGCCCCAGAAGAGCGGTTATTCGCGCTTTTCCAGATGCCATTACCGCCAGTACCGATTTTTCGGGCACACCGAGCATTTGTGCGATCTCTTGGCTTGGAAGTGAACGAAGATAATGAAGAGACAAAATGATTCGCTCTTCTTCCGGTAACTGCGCCAAGGCATCCGGGAGGGATAAAGGCGCGGTCATAGGTGCAAGGTTACTCGGGTGGGCGCAGCGATGTGGAGAGGCGAGCCAGAGATATTCGTACACCGATCCACAAAAACGGGAATATCGCTAAGAATTGCAGGCGAGAGCACTCAATATCTTCAGACCAATTAAATCGCGTCGTATTTTCGGATAATTCAACTAACTCGAAACTGCCGACGCCGCGTAAAACTTTGCCAGTATGCATAACATCGCAACGATAAGGCGGTTGCCAATTGGTAACAACCATTGTGTCAAGCAAACCAAGTTTAGAAAAGAGTGGATAGCGTTTATAGAAGGGTCCAGTAAATGCTGTAATCGTTGTTCCAATTCCTTCACGAATTTCAGAAGTCACCCAAACTTTACTTTGTAACATCCAGCGCCCTTGACCTTCCCAATCGGCGATCGCTTGCCAGGCGCGCTCGCGATCACAAGGAAGGTTTACAGATATATGAATGTTGTGGCTCATTGTTAAGTTAACAACTTTCTATCTTGAGCCAGCAGCAATATCGAGGGCTTCTTCAATACTGCTCGCCCAGTGCAACAGTTCTCGCTGTCCAGGTTTTACAAATCCATGTTCTTCTAAGTGATCAATTAGCGTCGCAAGTGGGGCATATAAACCAAATGGGTCTAAGACAATTACTGGCTTAGAGTGAAACTTTAGAAAGCGCCCCACCCAAATTTCGAATAGCTCTTCTAACGTGCCGATTCCTCCAGGAAGTGCGATAAAGGCATCTGATAAATCTTCAATCATCGCCTTGCGATTTCGCATTGAATCAACGACATGCAGTTCATCGCATTCTTTATCCGCAAATTCGATATCGACTAATCGTTGTGGGATAACTCCAATTGTCCGTCCCCCGGATTCACGCGCCCCACGCGAGACTGCTCCCATCGCAGATATATGCCCGCCACCAGAGACCAACTCCCAGGATCGCATTGCGATACCCGAGCCGAGATCGCGCGCTAACTCAATATATTTTGAATCTATGGTCTGTGAGGAAGAGCAGTAAACGGCGATACGCATGAGCCAAAGAATAGGGGTTAGGCTTATCGCATGTCTTCATCAAAGCAAGCGTCTTCCGGTCTGGCATCTGGGCACGGAATTGCCACTTTATCCGGCACTACCGTTCTCGATGTTTGGTTTCCTAACCCAACACTTGGAGCGCTAACTGGTCAACCAGAGAAATCACTTTCATCTCTTGTTGGAATAGATGAAGTTAGAAAAGTTAAGCGCGAGTTAGTTTCAATCGAAATTGATCTTGCCGTCGCCCCGCAAAACGCTGCCGATGCATATCTTCGCCTTCATTTGCTTTCGCATCGCTTGATAAAGCCACATGGCGCTGTGATGGATGGAATATTCGGATTACTAACTAATGTGGTTTGGACATCTGCTGGTCCTTGCGCCGTTGAAGGTTTTGACGAAGTCCGTGCTGGGCTGCGCCTGAAATTTGGCCACGTCACAGTATTTGGCGTAGATAAATTCCCGCGCATGGTTGATTACATTATTCCTACAGGAGTTCGTATTGCAGATGCTGACCGAGTAAGACTCGGAGCGCATTTAGCTCCGGGTACAACTGTTATGCACGAAGGTTTTGTTAACTTCAACGCTGGAACGCTAGGTACATCAATGGTTGAGGGGCGTATTTCTGCAGGCGTTGTTGTTGGCGATGGTAGCGATGTTGGTGGTGGCGCATCGATTATGGGCACCTTAAGCGGTGGTGGAAAAGAGGTTATCTCAGTCGGAGAAAAGTGCTTGCTCGGAGCAAACTCGGGACTAGGTATCTCACTCGGCAACAACTGTGTGATTGAAGCAGGAACATATATAACCGCTGCTGCAAAAGTACGTCTGCCAGATGGTGAAATCGTTAAAGCTGGTGCACTTTCAGGTGCGAATGATCTCCTCTTTAGGCGTAACTCTTTAGATGGTTGCTTAGAAGTTGTAGTCCGTACAGGTACTTGGGGCGGGCTTAACTCAATACTTCACGCCAACTAGCAATCACGAAACTACTATAGAAAACCAGGCAGAAGGTAATTTGCTTCTGCTCCTGAAGGTTTCCCCAGTAAGTATTGCGGTAGCGCCCGTCGAAGATGTTGCCTTAATCTGATCGACAGTACCCACTGGGTTTAGTGAAAGCACTTCAAGCGAAACAACATCAGGTAAAAGAAATGCAGATGCAATAACTGATTGGCTAATCTGCCGTGACCAGGTTGCAAATCTTGGATTTAACTTAACATCAGCACTTGCGGTATCAGGAACACTCAACGTATATGGAGTTGCAGTTCCCCAAGCATGTTCTGAAGTTTCGGTAGCACCGCCAGTGGATGAAGTGAAATACGCTGTGATTGGTAGGCCGTCATAGGTAATTATTTGACCGACCGTACTATCTACCGCACTCTTCCAAAACTGACCATAAAGCGCTTCGCTCTCTTTTGAAAATCCGACGAAGGATTGATCGCTGATTGATCCATATAAGTGACAGCTACAAGCGGCTCGAATTTTTAATGATTTCGCTAGGGCGTAAGTTCTTGACGCTATCGCTTGCGCTTGCAGGGCAGCAAACGGCCAAGATGAAGGAACTTCGCCAATCCCCCATAAATATTCATCTTGTAACCTGACAGAATTAATGATTGATAAGCGGTGTCCCAATAATTTATCTTTTATTACTCTAAATTGGATCTGTCCATAGCGATACTTATTAACCACCGAATTTGCCGTTACAGAAATCACCGTTGGTGTGCCGTCCAAATGGCGAGTACCACTCCAACGGAGAGTAAATGATGTTCCACTGGTGATTGGCGTGGTGACAGCTCCTCGTGTGGTTGAGACATTCAATTGGCTGCCCGATATTTCTACATTCAGCGTGGTCTTGCTCGGAATATCTAAAAGCACATCTGCAGTTTTCGATTCGGATAGCGTTCCGACATATAGATGTAATTTTGCACCGTTGGAATCACTTCCTACCTTTGCTGACTTTAATAAGTTACCAATATTGATGCGCAAAATCTTTGAATCTGTTGCAGTTTCAACTTTGGTGCCGCTGTAGTAGTAATTCAAAATAGCTGTTGCTGATTCGCCAGCAAGCGCCTTGGCGCGCGCGCCTATCTGGCTCATTCCAACGCCATGCCCATATCCACTACCCGTAAATGAAAAACCTGTCGACGCGACAGCTGTGCTATTACTCAATGGCAAGAGTGTTAGACATAGAACTGCGGTTATAGCTACCGAAATTCGCCTATAAATAGCCATCAATTACCGCAATACTTTAGTTGAGGTTATGAAGCCAGCACCCCAAGCGAAGTGCATAGTAGGAATAATTGAGAGAAGTGAAAAGAATTCGCGGAACGATTTTGCAATCAAAATGGATGAGATAAACAAAAAGATTCCATAAACTGCTGCCGGCAGGAAGAAGATTGAGTGAAGCAGTAAACCAAAAATTAAAGATGTAAGTGTTCCAATTATTGTAAATGGCGGTGCCAGGTATCTTAAGTTAACCGTTCCGGGATGACTTCTGGAAACCACTCTGCGCCAACGTCCATATTGAAAATATTGTTTTGCAAGTTTTCTTAAATTAGGTCGCGGTCTATATGTAACTTGTAATCGTGGATCAAAGTAAATCTTCCCACCGTTTTTGCGAAGTCGGTGATTTAACTCCCAATCCTGGGCGCGGGTATACCTTTCATCGAATCCACCAACGGCGTTGATCGCCTCGCGCCGAAATGCTCCCAGGTAAACTGTATCTACTTCCCCCGCTTTACCGCCGGTGTGAAAACGTGAGGAACCAACGCCTAGTGGGCTACGCATTGCGCGCGCGACTGCGATTTCAAATTTTGTAACTCCTTCTGCGGCCATCACTCCACCAACATTCACTGCGCCAGATTCGCGCAAAATTGATACCGCAAGCGAGAGATAATTACTTGGGATTTTTGCGTGGCCATCTACTCGAATAATCACGGGACTGTTGGATGCCGCAATCGCCAAATTTAGGCCCGCGGCAGTTTTTCCTGTTGGGTTCATTACTAATTTAATTCGACTATCACGTTGAGCCAAACTCTCTGCAATTACATTGGTCTGATCGCTTGAAGGGCCGAGCGCGAGAATTATTTCAAGTGGACCTACATAATCCTGAGAGAGAATTGCGCTTACGGATTCAGCTAAATGTGGCTCTTCATTTAGGACTGGAAGGATGACGCTAATTGCAGGTGAGACAGATAACTCGCCCATTGATGTCGTCATAACCCCTCCACGCTATCGCCCAAGTAGAGTTCGCATGTGAAATCGACGCGCGCGATAAGAATTATTACATCACT
>CANMCL010000009.1 GCA_947496345.1 Actinomycetota bacterium | reverse complement strand
ACTTCGCGCATTTGATGCGCAGACAATTTCTTCGGTAATTTAGCGACACGCTTTTGTAACTTACGAAGCGGAACTTGGTCGGCCCCATCACCTACATAAATTTCAGTCACTGGAACTCCAGGAGCAAAGCGTTCCGCTTTTCTGCGCTCGTCCTGCAACATTCCGCGAACCGCTTGAGTTCCCTCTCCGGTTAGTACGATGCCTGCACGTCCGATACTGCGGTGGACCATATCTTGGTTCTTGGTTACGGCAACAGCAGGAGTTGTTATCCAACCTTTACGAATAGCCATAAGAACGCTGGCGGCTGCACCCATTTGTCCTTCAATTGAAACATAAGCGGCAGAAGATGCGATTCGAGTGAAAAAGAACATCGCGGCAAGAGCTGCAACGGGAAGTGAAACAAAGCCAAGATAAATCGGATGGCTAATGAAAATTCCAATTGCAATTCCAATTGCCCAAGTGATCGCGAAGACACCAAATATGCCAGCGCCAATCCAAGGTTTTACGCTCTTGGTTACTTTGTATGCGTCCCGGAAAGTTTGGAAACGAACCTTTTTGATCTTTGGCGCTTTCGCCTTCTTTTTAAACATGGCCTCAGTTTAGGGGAGCGGGCGCTGTACCACCAAGACGGGCCGGAGCCCAACGCTGACCTTGGTGGTTATCTGGGTACTTTCCTTGTACTTCATGTAGGAGATTTAAAAGCGTTTCACGGAGCGCTTTCTCACCTACCTCAACATCTGTAGATTTATCAAAGTACATGGGAGCGCCAAAAGTCACAAAAATCGGGAACTTGCGTCGACCTAAGTCACGTTTTACGCCTTTAGTCCAAATGCGTTGGGATCCCCAAACAATTGTTGGAATTACAGGAACGCTCGCGCCCATAGCAAGTCGCACCGCACCAGATTTCAACTCTTTAATTTCAAAGCTTTTAGAGATCGTGCCTTCAGGAAATATTCCAACAACTTCACCAGAACGAAGAGCGCGAAGTGCTGCGACAAATGATGCAGTCCCGTTGCTGCGATCGACATTTATATGGTGCATACCGCGCATTAGTGGACCAGCCAGCTTATTGTCGAAAATCTCTTTCTTCGCCATAAATCTAACTAATCGACCAGTGGGAAGTGCTGCTGTACCGATTAACGCAAAATCTAAATACCCGATGTGATTCATCGCCAGAATGGCTCCACCTTTACGTGGAATATGAGCCTCACCCTCGAAATGAAATTGTAATCCTAGGTATTTCCAAAATGTTTTTAGCGCGACAATTACTGGCGGATAAACAAGTTCAGCCACGCACTGATCCTAGATTGGCGCGCGCTTCAGCAGCCTGCTTATATAAGCGACCAGCGCGGTAGCTAGAGCGAACTAGCGGTCCGCTCATCACGCCTAAAAATCCAGTAGCGGTTGCTTCAGCAACTAACTCTACGAATTCCTCAGGCTTAACCCAGCGTTCTACTGGATGATGTTTATTGGTTGGGCGAAGGTATTGCGTAATAGTTATCAAGTCACAACCCGCCCCGCGAAGATCAATGAGCGCTTGCGAGATTTCTTCACGGGTTTCGCCCAAGCCAAGGATCAAATTAGATTTAGTTACTAAACCAAAATCACGAGCCATACCGATGACCTGAAGAGATTTCTCATATGTAAAGGCGGGACGGATTCGTTTGAAAATACGAGGGACTGTCTCAAGATTGTGCGCAAATACCTCAGGTCGAGTTTCAAAGATTTGATTTAGTAGTTCAACTTTTGCGTGAAAATCTGGAGCTAACATTTCAACGCCGCAACCAGGGTTTAGCTCGTGAACTTGCCGAATTGTTTCGGCGTATAACCACGCGCCTTCATCAGGCAAGTCATCACGAGTTACACCAGTAATAGTTGCGTATCGCAGCCCCATAGATTTTACTGATTCAGCGACTTTACGTGGCTCTTCGCGATCTAGTGGCAATGGTTTGCCAGTATCGATATTGCAGAAATCGCAACGTCTTGTGCAGCGATCACCACCGATCAAGAATGTTGCTTCTTTATCTTCCCAGCATTCAAAAATATTTGGACAGGCTGCTTCTTGGCATACAGTGTGCAGTCCTTCGCTCTTAACCAAAGAACGGAGCCGGGTGTACTCCGGTCCCATATTTGCGCGCGTCTTAATCCACTCTGGTTTACGTTCTATCGGAGTTTCGGTATTGCGTGCTTCGATTCGGAGTAGCTTGCGGCCATCAGGTGCCAGAGTCATAGGCTTACCTTACCCAGTGCCTCAACGAGATGCTTCTCAACTATTGGTGTTATTTCGGCGATATCTACGGTTCGATTAAGTTCAACAGCCAAAGAAGTTACGGCCGCGTCATCAATCCCGCAGGGAATGATCTGGCCAAATTTGCTTAGATCGGGGGATACGTTTAAGGCAAAACCATGCATGGTTACGCCTCCGGCAACCCTGATTCCAATCGCGGCGATCTTGCGGTCGCCGTTACTGTCAGAAATCCAAACACCTGATCGGCCGTCGACTCGTACCGCAATTACGCCAATTTCTGCACAAACTTCAATGAGCGCATTCTCTAACGTTCTAACAAATCCGACCAACTCTGTTGGCTTTAACAATTTAACAATTGGGTATCCCACCAATTGACCTGGTCCGTGCCAAGTAATACGCCCACCGCGATCAACTTGAACTACTGGCGTGCCATCGGTTGGCATCTCAAAACTTTGAGTACGTTTTCCCGCCGTATAAACTGACGGATGCTCCAGCAAGAGCAATGTGTTTGCTCGATCTCTTGAGGCGACTTCGGAGTGAATTTTTCGCTGAAGCGCCAGGGCGCTCTCATATTCCAGCAGCCCGATGTGATCTACAACAATATTTGGTGCACCTTGAGCGGTGCTTACGGGCGAGTGAAGGGGCACGGACACAGCCTAAAGGTAGGCTGTACTCCTAGCGAAATCTGCTTGAACTAAAGCCCGAAAGGCCCTTCTATCGTGACTATGCAACGTGCCCAAAAGAATCGTAAACCTTATGCCATAGCAATGTTGGTGGTGATCGCTTGGTTCATTATTACCGGCGTATTCGGGCCGCTATTTGGAAAGTTAACTTCGGTTCAAGAAAATAACAATTCTTCATTTCTACCGAAAGGCGCTGAAGCAACCTTAGCTGCGGATGAGATTAAGAATTTCTCGACACAAGATTCTTTTAATTTCCCAGCACTCATACTTTTTGAAGGCAGCTTTACGCCGGCAACGATAAAGGCAGTGAGTGATCACGTTTCCAAAATTGGTGATTTAACTTTGGCTGGTACATCTGCAAAAATCGGTGATTATTTAGCGCCAGAACAAGTGATTTCGGTATTTCCTGCTCAAGACGGTAAAGCGTTATTAGCAAATATTCCATTAGATGGAAATGCGATTTCTAAATTACTACCGAATGATGATCCAGTTCTTCCTGCAGTAATTGAAGCGCTGCGTGAGGATATTAAGCCGATAGCCGTAGCCAATGGTTTCGAACCATATGTCACCGGTCCTGGTGGATTGTTAGGCGACTTGTTTGGAGCATTCGGAGACATTGACTCTAAGCTGTTGCTAACTACGCTCGGCGTTGTCGCGGTCATCTTGATCGTTGTATACCGTTCTCCGATTCTATGGATCATTCCTCTGCTTTCATCTCTATTCGCGCTATCGACTGCCGGTGGAATCGTTTATTTACTTGCAAAGAACGACATAATTGATGTTGACGGACAGTCGCAAGGAATTCTCTCCGTACTAGTTATTGGTGCGGCAACAGATTATGCACTCTTATTAATAGCGCGCTATCGCGAAGAATTGCATTTCACTGATAACAGATTTATCGCGATGCGCGCTGCATATAAAGGCGTTTGGGAGCCAATTCTTGCTTCTGGATCAACCGTTGCGATTTCACTTATGGTGCTGCTCTTTAGCCAGTTAACCAATACCGCCGGCCTTGGTCCGATCGGAGCAATCGGAATCGTTGTGTCGATGATTACGATTTTAACTCTGCTACCTGCTTTGCTCTTAATTTTTGGTCGATGGATCTTCTGGCCACGCATTCCAAAAAATGATGGAGATGATCACGTCATGTCGGGCTCTTGGTCAAAGATAGCCGCTGGAATTGGTCGCAATCCGCGTAAATCTTGGGTGATTACCGGAATTGTTTTGTTAGGTTTTGCCTTAACTTCGACAACTTTGAAGGCCGATGGAATCGGAACGGTGGATACATTTACGGGTAATCCAGAGTCTGTCGTAGGGCAACGATTACTTGAAAAGCACTTCCCAGGTGGAGAAGGCGATCCAACTCAGATTGTTGTTGATGCAAATAAAATTGAGTTAGTTGCCGCAGCAATTAAATCAGCGCCGGGTGTCATAGAAGTGGCTCCAATGCTCAACGGAGCGCCAATTCCGGGTCAGCCTGCACCAGAAGTTAAAGTGGTAAATGGTCGGGCAATTCTCAACGTAACCCTAGCGACCGCGCCAGATAGCGTTGAAGCGGGAAATGACATTCCTAAAATTCGCGAACTCGCAAAAAACGCTGATGCATCAGCTCTAGTTGGTGGAACAAGCGCGGTCTACTTTGACGTTCGCACAGCAAACGATAGAGACAATAAAACAATAATCCCGATCATCCTCTTAGTGATTACTCTAATTCTCGGAGTTCTGCTCCGCAGCATTCTTAGCGCAATTCTCTTATTGGGCACAGTAGTTCTAAGTTACTTCGCAACTCTTGGAGTTTGCGCATTGGTCTTCAATCACGTATTCGGTTTTGCGGGAGGAGACAATTCATTCCCATTGTTCGCTTTTATCTTCTTAGTAGCTCTGGGAATTGATTACAACATCTTCCTTATGACCCGCGTTAGAGAAGAGAGTGCGAAGATCGGAACTCGCGCCGGAGTCATTAAGGGAGTCACGGTTACAGGTGCAGTAATCACCTCCGCCGGAATCGTCTTGGCAGCAACATTCGCTGTCCTTGGACTTCTTCCACTAGTGCCGCTTGCCCAACTTGGCTTTGCGGTTGCCTTTGGAGTTCTACTGGACACCATCATTGTTCGCTCAGTTTTGGTACCCGCGTTAGTGCACGACATCGGACCAAAAATCTGGTGGCCATCAAAATTACAAAATAAGTAAGTTTTTCTCTAGATGTATGTAGTAATTGGTGCCGGTCTTGCTGGTTTGAGCGCTGCTTTAACTTTGCAAGATGCTGGTGCTGAAGTCACCGTTCTGGAATCTTCGGACAGACCCGGTGGCCGAGTCGCTAGCGATGCCATAGATGGATTTGTGCTGGATCGCGGATTCCAACTAGTTAATTTGAATTATCCGGAAGTAAAACGTTGGGGGATTGAGCACGAGTTAGATTTCAAAGAAGCGCCGCGCTCTGTTCGTATCTCATTCGATTCAGATTTTGTAAACCTTGGTGATCCACGTAGCGCTATTTTTTCTGCTTTCTCCCCAAAGTCAGGATCGTTGGCTTCCAAGATAGCTTTTTTAAGGTATTTACTATCTAAGCCACTGCAAACAGAGAGCGTTGAAGCGCATTTACTGCGTTGTGGAACCACAGATTTGTACCAGAAAGTATTGAAACCTTTTTTACAAGGAGTATTCCTTACCGATCCGTCACGTGTAAGCGCAATAGTTGGAAGGCAAATCATCGGTAGTTTTATAGGTGGCCGTTCCGGCGTTCCATCAGACGGGGTGAGCGCGCTACCCCTTGCGCTAGCCAAGCGAGTTAAAAACTTGAAATTGAATACTCGAGTTGAAGAAATTCACGGTAATTCAATCATTACTAATAACGGAAATTTCCTATCCAAGAAGATAATTCTGGCTACAGACCTGACAACCGCCGGTCAGATCTTGGGATCTGATCAGGTAACGCCGCTGTTGAGTTCGATTACTTGGTATCACACCACAGACAACGCTCCTACTAAAGAAGCACAATTAGTGCTTGATTCACAACATCGAGGACCGGTGATTAACTCAATAGTAATTTCAAATTTATCTTCTCGTTATGCACCAGTGGGGCAATCGCTCATTTCTTCCACAACTATTTCACACGCTTCTGAATCAGAAGTCCGCCGCCACTTGGCGCTAATGTGGGGTAAATCAACGGCGGACTGGCGCTTCTTAGCAAAGTATGAAATTCACTCCGCGCTTCCATTATTTGCCCCAGGAGCAGAAATGGTAAAGAGTTTGCACGTTAATGAAAACGTCTACCGCGCAGGTGATTATCTAACTGCTCCTTCACAGAATGGAGCGTTACTTGCCGGCCGTTTGGCGGCAGAAGAGTTATTGCTCGACGAGGGCCGCAAGCGCAGTTGAGATATGAGGGTAATCCCACTTAAATCCCGCCTCAGTTAGCGCGTTAGGCATAACTTTCTTAGAACCTAGAACTTCACTAGAAAATCCACCCAGTGCAATCCTTAAAGCAATCGCTGGTGCGGGAAAGAGGGCAGGTCGTTTCATTGCGCGCGCTAACGCCGCGGTAAATTCTTGATTTGTAACTGGATTTGGTGAAGTTAAATTCACGGGCCCTGAGATCTTCTTCTCCAGGCAAAAGACAATTGCGCGCACAACATCATGCAAAGTGATCCAAGACCACCACTGCTTGCCTGAACCCAACTTCCCGCCAAGTCCAAATCTAAAGAGCGGCAACATTCTTCCTAGTGCTCCACCTGTTGGATCAAGGACCAATCCAGTACGAAGCTTTACCGTGCGAACTTCTCCGGCTAAATCTGCTGCACCTTCCCATTCGCGGCAAACCGCAGCTAGAAAGTCATTACCTACTGAGTCACTTTCCACGACAGCGCGATTGCCAGAGTCTCCGTACCAACCTATTGCACTTGCTGAGATAAAAACTTGTGGTTTTACTTCGGCTACAGCATTTGCAATTGCTGTTGTGCCAAGCAAGCGCGAATTCAAAATCTCGGACTTGTATCGCTTAGTCCAACGCTTATCACCGACGCCGACTCCGGCGAGATGGATAACTGCATCAACGCCACGAAGAGCGTCTATATCTACATAACCCGTCTTTGGATCCCATCGAATTTCATCAGGAGCAACGGTTGCGCGCCGCACTAAACGTTGCACAGTGTGTCCCTCAGACTTCAAATATCCAACAAGTGCGCTTCCGATTAATCCGGATGCACCAGTGACGGCAATTCTTTGAGCGAGCGCCATAAAAGCTATAGACCTAAATCTGATTCAAAAGCGCCGCCTTCGAGGCGCTCTTTCAAGGTCACCAAGAATCTCGCAGCATCTGCACCATCTACTACGCGATGATCATAAGAAAGTGCAAGATAGACCATTGAACGAATCGCAATTGTCTCGCCACCATCTTCACCCTTTACAACCATTGGACGTTTCACAATCGCGCCTAGGCCGAGAATCGCAACTTGTGGTTGGTTAATGATTGGCGTATCAAAGAGAGCGCCGCGGCTGCCGGTATTTGTCAGCGTAAATGTTCCGCCACCGAGTTCATCAGGAGATACTTTATTTTCACGAGTGCGCGCAGCAAGATCAGAAATCTTACGAGCAATTCCTCCCATATTTAGATCACCAGCGCTATGGATAACGGGCACCAAAAGTCCGCGTTCTGTGTCGACAGCGATACCCAAGTGCTCTGTACCGTGATAAATAATCTGATCATCTTCTACAGATGAGTTAAGCACTGGATGTTGCTTCAGCGCTTCGCATACTGATACTGCAAAGAATGGCAAGAACGAGAGTTTTACGCCTTCGCGCGCTTCAAAGGTTGCTTTTGAACGATCACGCAAGCGCGCGATCTTTGTAACATCTACTTCAATGACAGTCGTTAGTTGTGCACTAACTTGTAGAGATTCGACCATTCGTGCAGCAATAACTTTACGAAGTCGAGACATTTTCACTGTGGTTCCGCGCAGCGGCGAAACAGGCACGGTAGATGTGCTGCGTTGGGCAGGTGCTTCCGATGCAACCGGTGCCGAAACTGCAGGAGCTGAAACTGGCGCAACGGGTGCAGCCTTTGGCGCAGCAGATTGCACATCTTCTTTGCGAATTCGCCCGCCCACACCTGTTCCAGTAACACTTGCAAGATTTACTCCAAGTTCAGAGGCAAGCTTGCGAACAATCGGAGTTACGTAAGCATCGAGAGGTTGTGAAGCAACAACTGGCGCTGCAACAACTGGCGCTGCAACAACTGGCGCTGCAACAACTGGCGCAGGGGTAGCAGGCTTAACTGGAGCAGAGACTGCCCCCGCACCACCAACTACAGCCAGACGTGCACCAACAGGAACAGTTGTATCTACTGGAACATCGATAGAAATAATGGTTCCGGCTACTGGTGAAGGAATTTCGGTATCAACTTTATCTGTCGACACTTCTAGTAACGCTTCATCTACAGCAACGCTATCTCCGACGCCCTTTAACCATCGAGTCACGGTTCCTTCACTGACGCTCTCGCCAAGTGCCGGCATAGTAATTATTGTTCCCGCACTACTTGCAGCAGGTGCAACAGCTGGAGTTACCGGTGCAGGTGCAGCAGCAACTGGGGGAGGAGTAACTGGTGCAACGGCAACTGGTGCTGCTGGTGCTGGCGTACTCGCAGGTGCAACACCGTCGGCGATTATCGCAAGTTCAGCTCCAACCGGAACTGTCTGATCAATTCCAACAACAATCTTTTGCAGTATGCCAGCAACAGGTGAAGGAATTTCGGTATCAACTTTATCGGTAGATACTTCAAGGAGTGGCTCGTCCATTGCAACGTGATCGCCTTCAGCTTTTAGCCAACGTGTGACTGTTCCTTCGCTGACACTTTCACCAAGTGCAGGCATCGTTACTGAGAAAGTCATAGCTTTTCCTTTTCCTTAATTAACCGTGAGCGTGTAATGGTTTGCCGGCGAGTGCCATGTGAGCTTCACCCATTGCTTCGGAAAGCGTTGGGTGAGCATGGATAAAAGGTGCTACATCATCAGCTGATGCTTCCCAATTAAAGATTAGTTGCGCTTCTGCTAGAAGTTCTCCAACGCGCGAACCAACCATATGGATTCCAAGTACTGGTCCACCTTTTTGCGAAACCAACTTGATTGATCCAGCAGTGCGTAATATCTGTGCCTTGCCGTTTCCAGCCAAGTCGTAATTAAGTTCAACAACATCAAATCCACGCTCTTTTGCTTGGGCAGTTGTTAGGCCAACAGATGCAACTTCTGGCTCAGAGTAAGTAACGCGTGGGACACCGTCATAATTTATTGGTCGGGGATTAAGCCCGGCGATCTCTTCAGCGACGAGAATTCCTTCACCAAATCCGACGTGCGCTAACTGCAAAGTAGGGATTAGATCGCCAACTGCCCAGATTCCTGGGACATTAGTGCGGCACTTGTTATCGACCAAAATATAGCCGCGGTCCATCTTTATTCCTTGTTCTTCATAGCCTAAGTTCGCTGAAACTGGGCCGCGCCCGACCGCAACGAGAAGTACTTCGGCGCTAAATGTTTTGCCATCTTCCAAAGTTATGGTCACGCCATCGGCGGTGACTGCGTGGGATTTAAAGCGAACACCGAGTTCAAAGTTAATGCCGCGTTTGCGATAAGCGCGTTCTAGTTGCTTACTCGAGGATTCGTCTTCTAGTGCAACTAGATGTGGAAGCCCTTCGATAATGGTGACTTCGGCACCGAAAGATTTCCAAACGGATGCAAACTCGCATCCAATGACGCCGCCACCAAGAACAATTACGCTCTTTGGCACGTAGTCCAACTTCATTGCGTGATCTGAAGTCATCACGCGCTTTCCATCGACCTCTAAACCTGGAAGTGTTTTTGCATATGAACCAGTGGCTAAGACAATATTTTTGCCGGTGTATTTCGTGCCATTTACTTCGACAGTATCTTTAGCGACAAGCTTTCCGTGCCCCTCAATAAAAGTGATGTTGCGAGACTTAACTAAACCCTGCAGTCCCTTATGGAGCTTTGTAACTACGCCATCTTTATAAGAATTTACGCCCGTCATATCGATTGAGTTAAAAGTGGCGTTGATGCCAAAGTGGCTGGCGTCGCGCGCACCATCCGCAATTTCGCCCGCGTGCAAGAGCGCCTTTGTCGGAATACATCCGCGATGAAGGCAAGTTCCGCCGAGTTTGTCTGCTTCGATCAAGGCGACGCTTAAGCCGAGTTGGGCACCGCGTAGGGCTGCTGCATATCCGCCACTGCCGCCACCTAAAATTACGAGATCAAAGTTGGACACCTGTGCGCGCTCCTTCGTAAATCAACCTACCGAATGAGCCTATCTTGCCAGTTCAGCCCTGCGATTACGAAATTGCGGCAGATTGAGCAAGGGCCACCAAAGATCTAAGGGCCATGCCCGTGCCACCAACTGGCGTATAGCCATATGGCTCGCCTTCGTTATAGGCAGGGCCTGCAATATCAAGGTGGAGCCAAGGTAACTCTGGTGAGATAAATTCTTTAAGGAAGAGACCGGCCACCAGCATTCCGCCCATTCGCTCTCCGATATTTGCCATATCTGCAACTGGTGAATCCAGTGAAGCGCGAAGTTCAACCGGCAATGGCATTGGCCAGAATGCTTCACCAGCTGCTTTGCTTACTGCAAAGAAGTGGTCACTAAATTCTTGGTTATTGGTCATGATTGCAGCAGTCCGTGTTCCGAGAGCAACAACTTGCGCACCGGTAAGAGTCGCCACATCGACTATTCCATCAAGTGATTTATTTTCTTGCGCCTTGACTAGCGCATCACCGAGAACAAGTCGACCTTCGGCATCCGGATTGAGAACTTCAATAGTTTTGCCGCCATACATTGTGATTATGTCACTCGGTCTGGTCGCATTATCGCTAACCATATTTTCAGCAAGTGGTGCATAGCAATCAATTGCTACTGGAAGTTTCATCATTGCAATTGCGATTGTCGCTGCGCAAACGGCAGCCGCACCAGACATATCAGATTTCATAGCTTCCATTCCGGCAGCAGGCTTTAGCGCTAACCCACCAGAATCGAAGGTAATTCCCTTGCCCACGTAGGCGTATGTTTTCTTCGCTTTGGCCTTTACCGGGCGATATGAAATATGCAGCAGTCTTGGTGGATTTGCCGAACCTTGCCCAACCGCCGTAATTCCACCATAGCCCTTACTTTTAAGTTGCGATTCATTCATTATCGAAATCTTTAGGCCCGCAGCCGCGCCACCGGCTTTTTTAACTATGGTCGTAAATTCTTTGCAGAATGAATCAGGATTTAAGTGGCTTGGGGGAGTGTTAATTAAATCGCGGGTAAGCGCTGAATACTGCCCAATGATGCTGGCGCGCTTTATCGCATCCTTTGCACCCGCGCTCCCCGCCTGCTTTGAGTGAACAGTGGCTGACTTTAAACTTGGGTTACGTTCGGTGAGCGAGTCGACGCGAAACTTGTTGAATACGTAAGCGCCCAACAGGACACCTTCTGCGATCGCCTCCAGTGATGAGACTTTTTTTGCGGGGAGTGAAATCGTTGCACTTGAATTTCCAGAAAGAGCGCGCACTGCTGCGCCAGCTGCGCGTCTTAGCACTTCATCTTCTATAGAGGGACTGTGCTCTCCTAGTCCAGTGAAGACGAGCAGGCGAGTTGTAATTCCAGGAACCTTAATTACTTCATTAGTTTTTCCAGTTGCTCCCATATCGGCCAAGATTGGAAGTAACTTCTTCGCATCCAGTGCTATATCGCCGCTTTCAATAACTAGATTTACTTTGCCATCTCGCATAGATTTTTTGTGAGAAAGACCGACAACTAGGATCTCATCCTTGATAATTCCATCGGATAGATGAAGCGTGGTCATTAAATCTCCCTTGAGGCTGATAGACGGCAACTTACCTGAATTATTCTTTGGGTAAGTGTAAGTTGTTGCTATGAAAAATTCACCAATTGCCGATAAACATATCCAACTTTCGGCGAAGATGGCCGATTTTGGTGGATGGCTAATGCCGATTGAATATCCGGGCGCTGGTGTTTTAGCTGAGCACGCGGCAGTGCGGGATAAAGTGGGAATTTTCGATGTCTCCCATTTAGGCAAGGTAAGCGTAAAGGGACCGGGCGCGCTGGAATTTCTAAATTCAATCTTCACCAACGATTTAAATCGAATTTCAGATGGTCAAGCCCAATACACCCTTCACTGCAATTCAAGCGGAGGGGTAATTGACGATCTGATTGTCTATCGCAATTCCCAGAGCGATCTCTTTCTGATTCCCAACGCCTCAAATACGAGTGATGTCGTAGCCGATTTGATAGCCAAGGCACCAGCAAACATTGAGATCGTAAATCTGCATCAATCTTTTGGTGTGATTGCAGTACAAGGACCGCTTTCCAAGGAAGTCATCAAAAGTTTTGGAATCAACCCGGCAATGGATTACATGGCTTTTGAACATGTCAGTATCGCGGGATGCAATGTAATTCTCTGCCGAACCGGGTACACCGGTGAACACGGATATGAAATTGTTCCTAGCTGGAAAGATGCCGAAAAAGTTTGGGATGCCTTGGTCGCTGCAATAACTCCACTTGGGGGACTGGTCTGTGGACTTGGCGCGCGCGACACTCTTCGCACCGAAATGGGGTACCCGTTACACGGACACGAGTTAACTTTAGAAATTACGCCTGTTCAAGCAGCGGCAACTTGGGCGATTAGTTGGGATAAAAATGGTTTCAGTGGAATTGATGCACTTCGGGAAGAAAAGAGCGCGGGGATTCATCCGCGAATTCGCGCTTTAGTTAGCCAAGACCGTGGAATTCCGCGCGCAGGTATGCAGGTGAAGAATTCTGCTGGCGAATTGATAGGCGTAGTAACCAGTGGGACTTTCTCACCAACGCTAAAGAAAGGAATAGCTTTAGCGCTGATTAATAACTACATTAAGCTAGGTGATCAAGTTGTTATTGATGTGCGAGGTCGTGATTGCGTCGCTGAAGTCGCTAAGTTGCCGCTAGTTAACTCAAACGTTCGCTGAATTCAATTGGGGTTAAGAAGGCCGCGCGCTTTTTAGTTCGCCGTAGCGCCGATAAAACCGCTGGACCGGTTGAGAGAACCAGAACGCTAGTCAAAATAGCCCTCGGAATATCCCATGCCATAGAAGATAGAAAATGAAAAGATATGAAGCGGCGCAGATTAATTTGAATATCGCCACCGGGAATAAATGAAAGTTGGGTATTGGTACCGAGTGCCCATGGCCAGAACTGCAAATTCATTAAAAGTCCGTAACCTAAGGCTGAAACTATCGCGATGATGAGTAAGTAAATCTGTTCCCGCCAGCCGCGTAAATCTTTGGCGAAAGCGCCAGCGAATAACCCAATCACACCCGCTGCGAATATTTGATAAGTAAGCCAAGGACCAACGCCACCGGTAAATAGCGCTGATGCCAGCATTCCCAGTGCGCCGAGCAGAAAACCAAATGCACTTCCGAAAACTCGCGCGGCCAATATAAGCAAGAACCACATTGGTTCTATACCGATGGCACCAGCCCCGAGTGGTCGAAGCGCAGCGAGAAGTGCAGCTAGCATCCCAAGCAGGGCGACAGATTTTGCATCAAGACTGCGATCGCTTAATTGAGTTAGCAACAGAGCAAATGCAAGTGGCATCGCAACCCAGAAAAAATATTGCGCGAAACGAGCGCTCTCCATATCGGAGGCAAAGAATGGCCAGGTAAAGCCGGCTGCGGCAAAGAGAGAAGTAAGAGATAGGGCTATCTTGGAAGAGCGAGAAAATTTATAGATATCAGATGTAAATGTCTTCATTCTGCGACTGCCCGCATTACATCTGAGACAGTCAGCCACGGACGAGGCGACATAACTTTAGCCACTTGGGGCGCGAAAGCAGGCGAAGATAGAAGTATGTCAAGGGTTGGACCATCTGCGACGACTTCGCCCTCTGCTAAGAAAATTACACGATCACACAACTCCGCGACCAACTCCACATCGTGAGTTGCGATCAGAACCGAACGGTTTAATTCCTTGGCGAAGTTCTTAAGCAAGGAAATTAGTAACGCCTTTGACTGATAATCCAGCCCTCGGGTCGGTTCATCTAAAATCAAAACTTTCGGTTGTGCGGATATGACTATCGCAAGCGCCAGCGCCAAACGCTGACCTTCAGATAAATCGCGCGGATGTGTCTCTGGATTTATTGAGGGAACAATGCGTTTTAAAAGGGCAAAGGTTGAACCAGGAGCGCTCTGATTATCTCTATCTGCTTGTTGGCATTCACCTTGAACGCTCTGTCCGTACAAAAGATCACTCGGTTCTTGCGGAATGAAACCAACTGTTTCTCGCCTAACCTGGCCTTTTAAGTCGACAGATTTAATCCCATTAATTTCAGAACTACCGCTGGAAAGTTTATTTATACCAACTAGAGTTGTTAGTAGCGAACTCTTTCCCGCACCGTTTCTGCCCATTAAGGCAACAATTTCTCCTCTATGTATCTGAGTTGATACCTCATTCAGCGCTTTTTTCTCGCCGTAAGTCAGTGATAACTTATTCGTTCTTATCGCAATCTCACCGAGTTGCCCTACTTCTCTCGGGATATCTTTTCCGCTGGCGCGAATTTCTTCAGTCATTCTTCTAACCTCGCGCACGCTAAGCCCAACATCGGAGAGTCCCAGAGCGCGAGCTAGATGAACTATGGGCGGAGCAATTTCAGAGCGCTTTAATATTTCCTCTGGCAAATTAATTTCAGCGCTGCCATCACCGGCGATATGAATTATGCGATCAGCAAAACCGATCACTCGCTCGAGTCGATGTTCGGCAATCACCACGGTAAGACTCAAGTCGTGGACTAAGCGATGCAGAATCGATAAAACTTCCTCGGCAGCAATCGGATCGAGCGCGCTAGTTGGTTCATCCAGCACCAGGACTTTGGGATTCATTACCAACGCACTACCTATAGCAACGCGTTGTTGTTCACCTCCGCTCAAAGTAGAGATCGCGCGATTACGAAGATGGGCAAGGGCTAACAAATCTAAGATCTCTTCAACACGTTTGCGCATGACATCTGGGGCGATATTGAGCGCTTCCATCCCGAAAGCTAATTCCTCTTCGACGATATCGGTAACAAAACCTTGGGCTGGGTTCTGGCCCACGATGCCGACTAAATGCGCCAGTTCACCCGGTCGCACCAATTGTGTGGAAACGCCATCAACTGTTATATCTCCAGCAAGAATTCCTCCAGTGTGATGGGGGACGAGGCCATTAATCAAACGCAAAAGTGAAGATTTACCTGTACCAGTAGATCCAATTACTAAGACCATTTCACCTTCAGCAATTTCAAAGGAGAGATCTTCCAAAATTGTCTTTGTTGAAGTTGGGTAAAGCAGTGAAACTCTCGAGAAATTAATCATCTAAAGACCGCCAATGTAAATGAGAGAATCAAAAATGCAGCAAGAACCACAACTGAATCGATTCCTCGCCAACTTATTGGACGATATCTAGACCGTTTGCGACTTACGCCATAGCCGCGAGCATCCATCGCCGCCGCTAATTCCAAAGATCTAGAGAGTGAATCTTCTAAGAGCGGTAGAGCGATTGAGCGCCAAGACGGATTTTCATCTCCGCGCAATAATCTAGCGCTACGTATGCGCGAGATACTTTGAACAAGGTTGGGTAGAGCCGAAGTAGCGATAACGGTTGCAACACCAAACTCATAAATTACTACTGGGGTTACGCGAAGTAATTTATGTGGACTTGTTAAGGAGACAGCGGCGCCAAAGAGTGAGATTACGGCGATAATTATCAAGCCTTCGTGAATCGACGAAAGTAGTCGCTCTTGGGTAATCACTCCACCTATGCGAACTCCTGCCAACCAACTTGGAAGCGGCAGAATCGGTAGCTCAAAGAGTTTGGTTCCGGGTATCGGAACCCCAATCAATATGCCAACCAAGGTGCGAATAATCAGAATGAAGGCACCGAGCTTTAGTGAAAACCAGAAGCTGCGCGCCCAAGGTGCGTCAGCGGCAAATCGCCAAACCAGAATCGTTGCACCCGCTATGGAGATTCCAGCCAGCCAAGAACTGTTAGCGCTGATTACCGCGCCAACTATCAAGAGCGACCAAATCCACCAAGTTAGCGGATGCAACGATTTCATTTATGAAAGGTTATTTCTTTAGAGCGTAAGGAGTCGGTATTTCAACGCCACACTCTTTTGCTGGATAACCATTTATGCCACAGATCAGCCCGCTGTTTGCGGCCCGGATTTTCACAGCTTGGCCAAGTACATCGATTCCTTGGGCAGACTTTGCAATCTGCACGCATTTGGTAAAGCTCTTCTGAACTTTTTCTCCTTTTGGTGCAAATGCAGATCGACCAAAGTCAACTACTAAGGCGATCCGCTTTAAGTTCTTATCGGCTTTGACTCTTCGGCAGATCGAGGCGAAGTCAGGCTTTATGGATGGAGCAATAGTTGGAACATCACTTGCATCAAAGACAAATGACCAACCTTCAACTGCACCATCTTGTACATCTACAGTAGGTCCGGTCATTGCTGCAGTCCATGTCTTTTCGCCAGGTGCGGCTTGGTAGTAACCCCAATATCGCCAACCCTTATCTGCAGCGTTGGCAGGAGAAGTAAAGGCAAAAGTCGTTGTGAGTAAAAGGGCGATTGTGATTAATCCTGATATTTTTTTCTTAGTATTCATGTAATTCTGTAGAGCCTCTCATTATGAAAGAGCCTCACAGGGGTAGTTGCAATAAAAGTAGAAAAATACTTTCCTTGTGACTACGCCCCGCAAACCTCGGCGGGTGTCTGTCTGTATTCACTTGGCGATTCAGGTAATCCGACTTAAGCGCTAATGCGCTCTTACGGTTGCGGGTCAGCGTCGGATTTTCACCGACTTCCCCTGAAAGGCAAGCTGTAAAGCATTTGAAATGTAGTGCTGTTCGTACGTGCGTACCAAACCATAAGGCTGGGTCAATTGCAACAGAACACGCAAGGCTTGACAGCGCAGGTATGGTCAGCGCTATGGAATATAGACGCCTCGGCTCTTCAGGAATGTATGTATCAGAAATCGCCTACGGAAATTGGATCACTCATGGTTCACAAGTTGAATCAGAGGCCGCGATTAAGTGTGTTCGCACCGCTTACGATCTAGGAATTACCACCTTTGATACCGCTGATGTTTACGCTGGCACAAAGGCTGAATCCGTATTAGGGAAAGCGCTTAAGGGAATTAGAAGAGAGTCATACGAGCTTTTCACAAAAGTTTATTGGCCAACCGGTCCAGGAAAGAATGATCGCGGCCTATCGCGCAAGCACATTATCGAATCTTGTAATGCATCGCTAAAGCGTTTAAATACCGATCACATTGATTTATATCAAATGCATCGTTTTGACTATGAAACGCCACTTGAAGAATCACTTAGCGCCTTTGACGATCTGATTCGATCTGGCAAAGTTCATTACATCGGATTCTCTGAATGGAACGCCCAACAGATTTCGGAAGCCTTGAAGATTCAAGACGCCAAGGGTTACAACCGCTTTATATCTAGCCAACCGCAATACTCAGCGCTCTGGCGTGTAATCGAGAGCGAAGTTGTTCCCTTGAGCAAGAAAGAGGGCATCGGTCAGATCGTTTGGTCACCAATGGCTCAGGGAGTTTTAACTGGAAAATACCTTCCAGGAAAGAAGCCACCTGCCGGCTCACGAGCAACAGATAAGAAATCTGGCGCAGGAATGATCTCCAATTGGCTGCGCGAGGAAGTGCTTACCGCGGTACAAAACTTGGCTCCTATTGCCAAAGAAGCTGGTTTAACAATGGGTCAATTGGCAATTGCTTGGGTATTGCAAAACCCAAATGTATCTAGCGCGATTATGGGTGCTACCAAACCTTCGCAAGTTAAAGAGAATGTAAAGGCTGCCGGCGTAAAGCTTTCGGCAGATCAGATGAGAGCAATTGATAAGGCTCTTGGACCGCTTCCAAATACCGACGCAAAAGCGACGAAGAGTCCAAATCCGCGCGCTTAGTTAAACTTTTCTCCTGGTTTGATTTGAGGCTTTGGTGCGCGCATCCGTCGCATTTGAGTAGATCTGAGCCATCCGTAAAGTCCTAAGCCCTTTGTGCTCTTATCTGGGAAACGTTTTGCAACTTCACTTTTGATTTTGCGTGAAAGAAAAAAGCCGTCAAAGATAGAGACGAGCAGAACGCTGTACATAATCGCGATACCGGCCAAAGCAAAAGTGCCTATTGGTATCAAAGAAAGAATGAGCACAAAGCCGATTACTGGTAAGAAAAATTCACCTATTGAACGACGTGCATCAACGTAGTTTCTTACAAATCTCTTCTCAACTCCGCGATCACGTAACGGCAACGCTGCTTCGTCTCCTCGTAGGTACGCAGCACGTTGATTCATGCGCGCTACACGGGCAGCGTCTTTGGCGCGCTTCTTTTCAATTTTTGTTGACGCTGGCGCTAACGAAGAAATCCTTGTTGAAGCCTGGGCTTCTTTACGCTTTGGGGTAGGTCGGCCTTTTTTCTGAGAGCCATCTGCAGGAGTTGTCATAGCGCAAACTATAGAGCGAG
>CANMCL010000008.1 GCA_947496345.1 Actinomycetota bacterium | reverse complement strand
GGATGCAACGATTGCGCAGCAATTTGCAGCGCGTGTGTCCGGAGAAAGATACATCTGCAATGGATCTGCTGATGAGCAAAGCAGTTTCGTCTTATATGCGTTACTGGTGTGACACCTTTCGCTCACCTGATTGGTCGAAAGAAAGAATCTTCGCCACGGTGACCGTCACGCGAGAGGAGTTATTGACTGGTCCAATGAAAGATGGTCGTGGTGTTGTGGTTACGCTTCCTCACGCAGGAAACTGGGATCACGCCGGCGCATATTTTTGCGCGATGGGTTTTCCATTAGTAACTGTTGCCGAAAGGTTAAAGCCAGAAGCGCTCTTCAATAAGTTTCTCGAATATCGCCAGAACATGGGGATGGAAGTACTTTCGACAGATAGCAAGGCGATGGGAACGCTGATGCAACGTGCCCGAGATGGTGCGCTTATCGCTTTGGTCGCAGACCGCGACTTATCACGAAGTGGTGTAGATGTTAACTTCTTTGGGCATCCAGCACGCATGCCAGCAGGTGCAGCACTTCTTGCAGTACGCACTGGGATCCCTTTGATAACCGCTTTTGTTACATATACAAAAAGCGGAATTCATATTGAGTTCAACAGCGTTTCAATACCGAGCGAAGGTGCTGAAACCGAACGTGTTTCCAAGGTTGTACAAAATTGTGCTGATTACTTTGCAAAAGGAATCGAGAGCGCACCGCAAGATTGGCATATGTTGCAACGAATCTGGATTGATGGCGATTTTCAGGAGCGCAGCGCATGACCTTAAAAAAGTTACGAATTGGATTGGTCTGCCCCTATGGATGGGATACACCCGGTGGCGTACAGAATCACGTGCGCGATCTCGCTGAATATCTCATTGCAAAGGGCCACTATGTATCGGTTCTCGCTCCCGTCATTGATGAAGATGCAATTCCGAACTATGTAACCAGCGCCGGAAAGCCAATCTCTATTCCATATAACGGCGCGGTCGCACGGGTTTTATTCGGTCCGATTGCTTTCACTCGAGTTAGACAATGGATTTCCAATGGAAAGTTCGATCTGCTGCATTTGCATGAACCGGCAATTCCATCAATATCTCTTCTTGCATGTTGGGCTGCAGAAGGACCATTGGTCGGAACCTTTCACGCTGCAGCCAAACGTCAGAAGGCGATCTTTGCAATTGGGCCAATCTTGGAACCCGTAATTGAGAAACTCACGGCTCGTATTGCAGTTAGCGAGGCTGCGCGTTCAACTCTCACCGAACATTTAGAGACCGACGCAGTAGTAGTGCCTAATGGTATTTATGCAGATCGCTATCGCGACGGTGAAGTTCGCGCAGAGTGGAGTGGAAACACACTCGGTTTTATCGGCAGGTATGAAGAGCCGCGCAAGGGCTTATCAGTGTTACTCGAGGCGCTTCCGATAATTGCGCGCTTTGCACCCGATGTCCGAGTCTTAGTTGCTGGACCCGGCGACAGCAAGGATGTGCAAGATCAGATTGATCCGCAGTTGCGCCATCGCTTCGAATTCCTAGGACGGATCAGTGAAAAAGAGAAAGCGGATTTCCTATCCTCGGTTGCTTTATATATTGCACCAAATACAGGTGGAGAATCTTTCGGAATCATTCTTGCTGAAGCCCTTGCAGGGGGAGCGGCGGTTGTTGCAAGTGATATTCCTGCCTTTGATTCGCTACTTGGTAGTGGTGAATACGGGGCGCTCTTTCAATCAGAAAATTCACAAGACCTTGCGAAGGTAGTAATTGATTTACTTCGTGAAGATGAAAAACGACGCGCCCTTGCGCAAAGAGGCAAAGCATATGCGCAGCGTTTTGATTGGGATGTTGTCGCCGAAGATATCTTTTCTATTTATGAAATGGCGCTAGTCGGAAGCAATGGCGTAACTTTATCCTCAGAGAATCGCGCTTGGAATCGCTTCTTAGGCAGGGAAGGTAATTAAGTGGAAAAGTATTTCTTTCTCATATTATTTGCGATCTTTGCTCTTTGGTACCTTTCTTATTCTGCAACGCGCTTAGATCGCTTACATCATCGTGTAGAAACAAGTTGGGCCAACCTCGATGGACTGCTTCAACGTCGCGCTGCGGTAGCTCTAGAAATTGCTAAAAGCGAAATAGCTGATCCAGCTTCTTCGCTTCTCTTAACTGCTGCCGCCCATCAGGCAAGAGATGCGCAGATGCGGACTCGCTCCCAAGCCGAGAGTGGACTCTCTGGTGCGCTCGGGTTATTGCTAAATGATGGCCATTTGGTTGAAGGATTTATCGAAAAAGATTTATTGCGTGAACTATCTGAATTAACCGACAAGATTCGAGTTGCAATCGCCATGCACGTCGATGCGGTCACTCGCACGCAAATGGTTCGCCAAAAACCTGTCTTTAGGATCTTTCGTTTAGCGGGTACCGCCCCGCTACCTGTTACATACGAATTCGAAGCAGATGTTCTTTAAGAAAATTGTTAATGGCTTAGCAGGAGTAGCCGCTATTTCAATCGTGCTAATTGCTCTCGTTAATTTCCTTCCAAATGGATTGTTTTCCTCGCTAGATTCGGAGATCGAAAAGGTAGAAATTAGAAATTCATTAAGCGGGCGTGTTGGAAGTGATGGACCGATCTTGGCGGTCAAGATTGATGACACCGCTCAGGCGCATCCTCAGGCAGGTTTGGAAGATGCCGACATTGTTTATATTGAACAAGTGGAAGGTGGCCTAACGCGCCTAGCAGCAATCTTTAGCTCAAAGATTCCAGCACTAGTTGGGCCAGTTCGCAGCGCGCGAATTTCCGATATTGAAATCCTTGAACAATTTGGAAGAGTTGTCTTCGCTTACAGTGGCGCGCAAAAGAAGTTATTGCCTGTGATTGCTGAAGCCAATGTAATCAATCTAGGAGCGCAACGGCAATCACCGAAGATTTATCCGACCGATCCATTACGTAGGTCACCAACTGCGATGATGTTGCAGGCTCAGGATTTAATGGCCAATGTCGCCAAGGACGCGCTACCTGTCGCAATTTCAAAATCTATTGGTTGGACTTTTGGGGAAAAGCCAGATACCGGAACGGCAGTTTCTGGCGTAAAAGTTTCCTGGCCAGCTCATTTTTATAGCGCAACTTGGTCAGAGGTAGAAAAACGTTGGTTACTTTCGCACGCAGGTAAACCAAACTTATCGGCATCGGGTGTGCATCTCGGACCGACCACATTTGTAATTCAATTAGTTTCGATCACCGATTCGATTTATCGTGACAAGGTTGGTGGAGTTACGCCATATTCGGAAACAGTTGGTGCAGGTAAGGGATTTGTATTGCGAGATGGCTTTGCAATAGCAGCGAATTGGAGCAGGCCAAGTGGTGATCAAGGAACCACTTGGACGACTGCATCGGGGGATGAAATAAAGTTCGCCGCGGGTCAGGTATGGATCGCTTTGACGGATAGAGCCCCCGTTTTCACGCCTGCAGCTATGGCAAATAAAGAAGATGCACCTCAGCCTTCTGCAAAGTAGTATTAATCCAAGAATTTCTTTGCAAGAGCTAATTTAAGGGAGCAAGTCATGTCAGAGGCAGTCGGCACAGCGCGCGTAAAGCGCGGAATGGCAGAGATGCTTAAGGGCGGCGTCATCATGGATGTCGTTAACTCAGAGCAAGCCAAGATTGCCCAAGACGCTGGCGCATGCGCGGTTATGGCTCTTGAACGAGTACCAGCTGACATTCGCGCGCAAGGCGGAGTTGCACGCATGTCCGACCCAGACATGATCGAAAAAATTAAAGCGGCTGTGACAATCCCAGTTATGGCAAAGGCGCGCATTGGGCACTTTGTCGAGGCGCGAATTCTGGAATCTCTCGGTGTGGATTACATCGATGAATCTGAAGTTTTAACGCCTGCGGATTATGAGAACCACATTGATAAATGGGATTTCAAAGTTCCATTTGTTTGCGGTGCCACTAATTTAGGCGAAGCGCTTCGTCGTATAAATGAAGGTGCTGCAATGATCCGCTCCAAGGGCGAAGCAGGCACCGGCGATGTATCAAATGCGATGATGCATATGCGCAAGATTGGTGGCGAAATCCGTCGTCTATCTTCAATGCGCGAGGATGAGCTTTATGTTGCGGCGAAAGAACTGCAGGCACCTTTTGCGCTAGTAAAGGAAGTTGCTGAAACTGGAAAACTTCCCGTCGTTCTATTCACCGCAGGTGGAATTGCTACACCAGCAGATGCAGCGCTAATGATGCAGATGGGCGCAGACGGCGTATTCATTGGATCCGGAATCTTTAAATCTGGAGATCCTGCAACGCGTGCTGCGGCTTGTGTTAAGGCGACAACCTTCTTCGAAGATGCGAAAGTTCTAGCAGATGTATCTCGCGGGTTAGGTGATGCGATGGTTGGAATAAATGTTGCGGACTTACCAGCACCACATCGCTTAGCCGACCGCGGCTGGTAACGATTTACCTGCAATGAAGATTGGCGTTCTCGCGCTACAAGGCGATTTCCGAGAACATATTCAAGCTGTAAAAACTGCAGGCCATGCTGGTCTTACTGTGCGACGCCCAGAAGAGTTAGCGGAAATAGATGCGCTGATTTTGCCTGGTGGCGAGTCAACAACTATCGCGCTTCTGGCAGAGACTTTTAACTTGCTTCAACCGATAAGAGAAAGAATTTCTGCGGGTATGCCAGTTTATGGTTCATGCGCGGGAATGATTTTATTGGCAGATCGAATCCTTGATGGTGCCGACGATCAAACTACATTTGGTGGAATTCATATGACAGTTCGTCGCAACGCTTTTGGGCGGCAAGTGGATTCTTTTGAAAGTGATTTAATTTTTGATCAAGCACCTTTGCGGGCGGTATTTATTCGCGCCCCTTGGGTAGAAGAAGTCGGTAAAGATGTAGAAGTCTTAGCCGAGGTCAAGGGAAGCGATGGAGCAAGCCATCCCGTGGCGGTACGTCAAGGATCACTCTTTGCCACATCATTTCATCCAGAATTGACCGGAGATTTACGTGTACATCGCTACTTCTTTGATCAAGTCTGTGCCGGCGCGATAAAGTAAGCCAGTTATTAAGTAAGTTACTTTCCATCAAAAGTTGATTGAGGTGTTTTAAATGTCCGGCCATTCCAAATGGGCAACGACCAAGCATAAAAAAGCGGTCATCGACAGTCGTCGTGCGAAGAATTTCGCCAAGTTGATTAAGGCGATTGAAGTTGCATCTCGCAATGGCGGTCCTGATGTAGATGGCAACCCAACCCTTTTTGATGCGATCGCTAAGGCAAAGAAGAATTCTATGCCGGCGGATAATATTGAACGCGCCGTTAAACGAGGTGCTGGTTTGGAATCTGGTGGCGCCGATTGGCAGACAATTATGTATGAAGGTTACGGCCCAAATGGCGTAGCGATCATGATCGAATGTTTATCTGATAATCGAAATCGCGCCGCTTCAGAAGTCCGCGTTGCTGTAACTCGCAATGGTGGATCAATGGCCGATCCCGGATCAGTTGCTTATCTATTTAATCGCAAGGGCGTCATTATTGTTAATAAAGTAGATGGCGTAACAGAGGAAAAGATTTTAGAAGCAGTCCTTGAGGCTGGCGCTGAAGAAGTAAATGATCTCGGAGAATCATTCGAAGTTGTTTGCGAAGCTAGTGATCTAGTTACCGCTCGTACTGCGCTACAAACTGCGGGTATCGATTATGAATCCGCTGATTCATCTTTTCTGCCCTCTATGACTATTCCGCTTGATGCTGAAGGCGCTACAAAGGTATTTGAACTAATCGATGCCATTGAAGAGTTAGACGATGTGCAGAACGTTTTCAGTAACTTCGACGTCTCTGACGAAGTTATGGCGAGCCTTTCCTAACCCCACGCACTTACCGTCGTAGGCTATGAAGTTATGAGCCAACGAGTTATGCGTGTCTTGGGAGTTGACCCAGGCCTTACTCGTTGCGGCGTAGGTGTAATAGAAGGCGCACCTGGTCAACCACTGCGCCTGATAAATGTTGGTGTGATCCTGACTCCGAGCACGGCAGCACTCGAACATCGTTTACTTCAACTCGAGCAAGAACTAACGCATTGGATTGATGTAAATCGCCCCGATGTGGTTGCCGTCGAAAGAGTTTTTTCACAACACAATGTGCGCACTGTTATGGGTACTGGCCAAGCTGCAGGCATCGCGCTACTTGTCGCAGCCCGCGCCGGAATTCCAGTTGTGATGCACACTCCAAGTGAAGTAAAGGCGGCAGTCACTGGGTCTGGTCGCGCAAATAAGGTTCAGGTCGCTGAAATGGTTAAGCGCCTGCTAGCTCTTAAAGAGATTCCGAAGCCGGTTGATAGCACTGATGCTCTAGCACTTGCGATCTGTCATATCTGGCGAGGTTCAGGGGATTCAAAGTTAGCGGCGGCTTTAGTTGCTGAAAAATCTCGCTTAGCGAAGTTGGTTCGTAAATGATTTCAATGATAAATGGAATCGTCCGTTCCATCGGCGCTGATCGTGCAGTAGTCGAAGTTGGGGGAGTAGGACTTTCTATAACTATCACCCCAGCAACTATCGCTCTGTTAAACATCGGAGCACCAGCGCAGTTTTACACCTCACTTGTGGTTCGTGAAGATTCACTAACGCTCTTTGGATTTCTAGATGATGATGTGCGAACGCTCTTTGAATTAGTGCAAACCGTCAGCGGTATTGGACCAAAGGTTGCAATGTCTATTGTTGCTGCTCTTTCTCCTAGCCAACTTGGAATGGCAGTGGCGCAGGAGGACATTTCCGCAATTGAGAAGGTGCCTGGGATCGGACGTAAAGGTGCGCAACGTTTAATTTTAGAGTTGAAGGGTAAGCTCACGGATTTCGGAGCAGGACATAAGAGCGCACATCATCAGCCGGTTTGGCGTGAACAACTTGCGAGTGCGCTAATTTCACTTGGTTTTTCCGCGAAAGAATCCGATGCGGCAATAACAAGCGTTGTTAATCAGATTTCTGAAGAAGGTGGCGATGCTAATTCTGCTGAACTCTCTGATTTATTAAAGCGGGCGCTACAAAAAGGCGGTAGATAAGAATGAGCGATGATCGCCTGATATCCCCAGAATTCGCCACCGATGATTCAGCAGCCGAACATGCTTTGCGTCCGAAAACTCTGAAAGAGTTCATCGGTCAACAACGAGTGTGCGATCAGATCGATGTGTTGTTGACGGCAGCGCGCCAACGCAATTCCGCGGCCGATCACATCCTTCTCTCTGGGCCTCCTGGTCTTGGTAAAACAACTTTGGCGCTTATTTTGGCGAGCGAGATGCAAACGCCGATCCGCATCACAAGCGGTCCAGCCATTACTCACGCTGGCGACCTAGCCGCGATTTTATCGTCGCTGGTTGAAGGCGAAATTCTCTTCTTAGATGAGATTCATCGCTTGCCTCGTCCGGCCGAAGAGTTGCTCTACTTAGCAATGGAAGATTTTCGTGTTGATGTGATTGTTGGCAAAGGCCCAGGTGCGACAGCGATTCCTTTGCAGTTGCCGCGCTTTACCTTAGTAGGCGCAACAACGCGCGCCGGATTATTACCAAGCCCATTGCGCGATCGCTTTGGATTTACCGCTCACCTAGATTTCTATGAAGAAAACGAACTTGAAGAAGTCTTGCGCCGAAGTGCAGCTTTATTGCAATTAGAAATTGATGCCAAGGCAGTTGCAGAAGTAGCAAGCAGGTCTAGAGGTACCCCACGAATTGCTAATCGATTACTTCGTCGAGTGAGAGATTATGCGCAGGTTCGTTCTGGAGCGAAAGGTTCTAGCCATCTAACACATAGTGATGCAATGGCAGCGTTAGAAATGTATGAAGTAGATGAGAAAGGGCTCGATCGTTTAGATCGCTCGGTTCTACTTGCACTAATCGAAAGATTTAATGGGGGACCGGTCGGACTATCAACACTGGCGATCGCAGTCGGCGAAGAGACTGAAACTGTCGAATCCGTCGCGGAGCCTTTTTTAGTTCGAAATGGCTTTATGGCCCGCACGCCTCGAGGTCGAATTGCAACAGCGCAAGGTTGGGCACATGTGGGACGTACGCCACCTGCGGCAGCCGCGACGCTTTTCGACACGCCCGCCGTTGACGCCTAGACTCTGCTCCTATGTCCACACCTAATAAAACTGTGAAGAGCCCTGCCCGATCTGGCCGCGCCCTAGTACTTCTGGCCATAATGCTGCTCGGTCTAATTGCTACCGCCTTTGTCCAGGGTGCATCATCTGTTCGCCTTGGTCTTGACCTGCGAGGCGGAACGAGTGTGACGCTGCTACCTCGTGCATCTAATGATGCAGATAAAATTACACCACAAGCCATTGATGAAGCAGTTTCAATTATCCGCCAACGCGTTGACTCTTTAGGTGTTGCCGAAAGCGAAGTTACTGCGCAAGGCAGTGGAACAAATCGCCAGATTGTTATTTCTGTTCCTGGAGATAGCGGACGTCGCGTTGTTGATCTTGTAGGACAGACCGCAGAACTTCGCTTCCGCCAAGTTTTGGCTGAAACCGCCGGTGTTGCTAATCCATCAGATACTTCAACGGCAGCGACCCCAGTTGCTGGAGTAACTGAAGAACTAAATAACCGATTTGCAGCCCTCGATTGCACCATCGCAGCCAACCGTGAAGGAACAGGTGCGGATGCGCCTGCTGAAACAATTGTCGCGTGTTCTCGCGATGGCGGAGCAAAATATATTCTTGGGCCAGCTGAAGTTCTTGGTACACAAGTTTCATCCGCTGAGGCGGGTTATGACCCAACCCAAGGTTTAGCTTGGTTTGTATCTCTATCATTTAATGGAGAAGGAACAAGAGCATTTGGAGCGATCACAACGCGTGTGACATCTCTGCCATCACCTTTAAATCAAGTTGCAATTGTTCTAGATGGTCTAGTCGTTTCTGCGCCACGAATTAACGAACCGATTCCATCAGGTAATGCACAAATCACCGGATCGTTCTCACAAGTTGAAGCGCAAGATCTCGCAAACGTCCTTAAGTATGGAGCGCTACCTCTAGCTTTCGACCGTGGTGAAGTACAACAAGTTTCACCTACTTTGGGTGCAGATCAATTAAACGCTGGTCTATTAGCCGGTGCGTTAGGACTTGGCCTTGTAGTCATTTATTCACTTCTTTACTACCGTGGACTCGGTTTTGTGACCGTTGGATCACTTGCAGTTGCGGCAGGAATGGTTTATCTACTCTTCTTAGTTCTTGGAGAGACTGTCGGATTTACTCTTACTTTGGCAGGTATTGCTGGAGCGATCGTCGCAATTGGTGTTACCGCTGACTCATTTATCGTTTACTTTGAACGTATTCGTGACGAAATGCGTGAGGGACGATCTCTGCGCTCAGCGGTTGAAGCTGGTTGGGCGAAGGCTCGCCATACGATCATTGTCGCCGATATGGTTTCACTAATTGCGGCAGTTCTTCTCTACTTCTTCGCAGTCGGTGGAGTTAGAGGATTTGCCTTTACTCTGGGACTAACGACGATCGTGGATTTGATTATTGTTTTCTTCTTCACCAAACCGATGGTTAGCCTCTTGGCGGGATGGAAGTTCTTCTCTTCCGGTCATCCACTCTCAGGTTTATCACCGAAGAGTGTTGGTATGAAATCAACTAAACCTGCTACATCATTGGAGGCGTAAGCGATGTCAAAACTTTCAGGTCTTGGTGGTCGGCTTTACTCTGGTGAAACTTCATTTAACATTATCGGAAATCGTCGCCGCTGGTATGTGATCTCTTCTGTGTTTATTCTTATGTCGATAGGCGCATTGATTATTCAAGGTTTGCACCTCGGAATCGAATTTAAGGGTGGATCCTCTTACACGGTCAATAAATCTGGCATTACTGTTGAACAAGGACGAGCATCTGTAGCTGATGTTGGAATTCCGGGCGAGATAATTGTTCAGAAGATTGGCGACACGAAGCTCAAAATCCAGACCGGAGCACTTACTTCCGAGCAATCAAAGGCAGTTGAACTCGCGCTAACTCAGGCATTTAATGTAGATATTGAATCAATTGATACTCAAATAGTTGGACCATCGTGGGGTGAAGAGATAACCAAGAAAGCTCTTTACGGTCTCTTCGCCTTCTTGATTGTGATCATGATCTTCTTAGCGATGATCTTTGAACCTAAGATGGCGATTGCTGCAATTGTTGCGGTTGTACACGACGTCTTCATCACTGTTGGCATTTATGCACTAGTTGGTTTTGACGTTACACCTGCGACCATTATTGGTTTCTTGACGATTCTTGGTTATTCGCTTTATGACACGGTTGTTGTATTCGACAAGGTGCGTGAAAATACCAAGTCGGTTGCTGCGGTTGGTAAATATACTTACTCCCAAGCAGCAAACTTGGCGGTTAACCAGACAATCGTTCGCTCAGCAAATACATCCCTCATCGCACTTATTCCTGTCGGCTCGATTCTCTTTGTTGGAGCTGGCCTTCTTGGAGCAGGAACGCTTAAGGATCTTTCGCTCGCGCTCTTCATTGGACTCGCAGTGGGAACTTATTCCTCGATCTTTATTGCTCCACCATTCCTAGCGTCACTTCGCGAGAAAGAACCTGCGATGCAGGCACTTGCTAAGCGCGTGGCATCTCGTGGCAATAGCGCATCTGCTGAAGCGACTTCTTCTCAGAGCACGCGACCTACGATTCAACCGAGTGTAAATCGTGGTCCACGTAATCAACCAAAGCGCAAAGGCCGCAAGTAAAATCTTTTCAGAGGTAAGGCTGCCAAAATGAATGCTTTAGTGGCTCCACTTCTAGGAACGCTGAAGGAGAACCATCCTTCTAGTCGACTGGCGGATGTAGAACGCGCATTTGAAATCGCAAAGACCGCCCACCTTGGCCAGATGCGCAAATCTGGGGAGGAGTACATAACTCATCCCGTCGCCGTTTCACAGATTCTTGCGGAACTTGGTTTAAATGACACGACGATAATCGCTTCCCTACTGCACGACACAATCGAAGATACGCCTTACTCGCTAGCGCAGTTGCGCACAGACTTCGGCGATGAGATTGCGAACTTGGTCGATGGTGTTACCAAACTAGATAAGTTAACTTACGGACCTACTGCGGAAGCCGAGACTGTTCGCAAAATGGTCGTAGCCATGTCGCGCGACATTCGCGTTTTGGTTATTAAGTTGGCAGATCGTTTACATAATGCTCGTACGTGGAAGTTTGTCTCGGCTGAAAGTGCTGAGCGTAAAGCACGCGAGACGCTCGATATTTACGCCCCACTTGCCCACCGCCTGGGTATGAATGCGATTAAGTGGGAGTTGGAAGATCTATCTTTCGAGGTTCTAGAGCCAAAGAAATTTGAAGAGATCTCCCGCTTGGTTGCAGAACGTTCGCCTTCACGTGATGCCTTGACTCAAGAAGTAATCGATGCTGTGCAGTCCGATTTATCACGTGATGCGATAACGGCGACAGTTACGGGTCGTAAGAAACATTTCTTCAGTGTCTATCAAAAGATGGTGGTCCGCGGCCGTGATTTCAATGATATTTACGATCTTGTTGGAATTCGCGTTCTCGTAAACGATGTGCGTGATTGTTATGGTGTTTTAGGGTCAATCCACGCGAGATGGTCTCCAATTCCTGGACGATTTAAAGATTACATCGCCATGCCAAAGTTCAACCTGTACCAATCTCTTCACACAACAGTGATCGGGCCCAACGGTAAAGCGATTGAAATCCAGATTAGAACCTTTGATATGCACTCACGTGCCGAATTTGGTATCGCCGCGCACTGGAAATATAAGCAGGGGAGTGAATCCAATTCATCATCGCCAGAAATGTTGTGGCTGCGCCAGCTTCACGAATGGCAGAAAGAGACTGAAGACCCATCTGAATTTCTTGAAGCGCTCCGCTTTGATCTAGGTTCACCAGAAGTTTTCGTCTTTACGCCGAAGGGGAGCGTTATCGCGCTACCCGGGGGCTCAACACCAGTCGATTTCGCTTACTCAGTTCACACCGATGTCGGCAGTCGCTGCGCTGGTGCAAAAGTTAATGGTCGCTTAGTTCCGTTGGATTCACGACTGGTCAATGGCGACGTGGTTGAAATCGTTACAAATAAAAGTGAGAACGCTGGACCTTCACGAGATTGGCTCAATTTCGTTAAGTCGCCAAGAGCGCGTTCAAAGATTAAAGCGCATTTTAGTAAGGAGCGTCGCGAAGAGGCGGTCGATGCCGGACGTGAGTCAATTGCTCGCCAAATGCGCAAAGCTGGTTTACCTCTTCAGAAGATATTTGCAGGTCACTCACTTCTTGAGTTAGCCCATGATCTTCGCTATCCCGATATATCTGCTTTATACAGCGCCGTAGGAGACGGACACGTTTCAGCAGCATCAATTATCGAGAAGTTGGTGCAATCCCTTGGTGTTGAAGATTCACATCCCGAACCTACGATGGAACAGATTCCAACTGGTTCACACTCTGTACGTCGTTCCAGTAGTTCAATTGAAGTTGAAGGCGTCGGAGATGTTCTAGTAAAACTTGCACGTTGCTGCACTCCGGTTCCAGGAGATCCCATCATTGGTTTCATCACAAAGGGAAGCGGAATATCAGTACACCGTGAGGACTGCATCAATGCTGCAGATTTGAAGGAAAATCAAGGTGAGAGAATTGCAAATGTTAAATGGTTGGATGGCGCAAGCAGCGTCTTCTTAGTCAATATCCAAGTAGAGGCGTTAGATCGTCCGCGCCTGTTGGCTGACGTTACTCGCACACTTTCTGAGCAGCATGTAAATATCTTGAGCGCTTCGGTTAATACCTCGAAAGACCGTACTGCTATTTCAAAATTTACCTTTGAGATGGCAGATGCCACTCATTTAGATTCTGTATTAGCCGCCGTTCGCGCCGTTGATGGCGTGTACGACGTCTACCGAAATTAATTAAATTCGGCTAAAGCCTTTTCAGCATCTGCAAGCCAAAGCTTACGAGCCGATGCGGATTCAAGGGCCTCTTGAACCTTCTTTGAATTACCAGCAGCCGCTGACTTCGCTGCGATTTTTTCGTAATTAGCAATTGAGTCGGCAAGTTGCTTAACAACATCAGCAGCGCGCGCTTTAGCTGCAGGATCAGTCTTGCGCCAAATTTCTGCCTCAGCGCTCTTGATCGCTTCTTCTACTTTGGCAACTCGTGCATCCATTGCCGAACGCTTATCGCGATGAGTGATGCCGATTTTTTCCCAGGAACGTGATAGTTCGCGGAAAGCGTTTTTAGCGGCCTTCACATCAGTGAATGGAACCAGCGCTTCAATCTGCACAATTAGCTCTTCACGCTTGATTAAATTGGCAGACATGGAAACTTCACGCTTTTCTAGATCAGCGTTCTTTGCGGTGAAGAATTGATCCTGTGCGGCTTTAAATTTCGCCCACAATTTTGCATCTTCGCTCGGCTTGCCACGACCAGCAGCCTTCCATTGATCCATCAAAGTCTTAAATTTACGAGCGGTTGGTACCCACTCAGTTGAAGTCGCCAGAGTGGTTGCTTCGGCGACAAGTGCTTTCTTTGCCGCTGAAACTTTTGAGGTTGTCTCTTCGAGCGCAGCAAAGTGAGTGCGACGACGCTTATCAAATTTGTTTCTTGAGGCAGAGAAGCGTTTCCATAGATCTGCATCAGCTTTCTTATCTAAGCGTGGCGCAGATTTCCACTCGTCCAAAAGAGTCTTCAAGCGATCGCCGGTAACTTTCCAATTCTCAGAAAGCGCGAGGGATTCTGCCTCGGCAACAATTTTTTCCTTCTCGATCAAAACTTGTGCTCGGCGCTCAGCCTTGACTGCTGCTTCGGCAGCCTTCTTCGCTTCATAGGCTTCGCGATGGCCTTCAATTAGCGGCTCGATCTGTTCTACAGATAGAGATAGCGCGGCCAAATCACCGACGCCGTTTAGGTCAGAGACTTGTGCACGCAACTTCTTAACTGCGTCATAGGCATCAGATGGCACCATTGCACCGCTAGTAATTCTTGCTGCAGTTAGTGCTACTTCAGAAGCTAACGCTTCAAATTTACGAACAAAATATTGCAACGCTTCATCCGCTGTCTTTCCGGGATAAGAGCCAACCGCTTTTTCACCTTGCGGAGTAATCACATAGACAGTTCCGTCTTCGCCTACCCGACCGAATTTTGAAGGATCACCAATTAAGGCACTTGCCGCACTTGGAATTGTTGGAGCAATCGGTGCGATGTTTATAGATCCTGGAGTTGCGTTCTCGGTCATGGTTTTCCCTTTCAGCGCGTCGGCTCGAATAAGCCTTCGTTGTTGGTGCGTATAGAGCGGGTATTGCAGAGATAAAAGGTACCCTGTCTTACTGCGCAGTGAAAATTCGCGCTTAAATATCGGCTTACGAAGGGGTGATTTATGTTTGTCGCCTCATTTCCAGCCCCCATGTACGCGACCAACTGCTGGATCATCGCGGGCAATACTGGGCAAGAGTGCATAATCGTAGATCCAGGAATGCCGGACATATCGCATGAAATACAGGCAATTGTCGCCGAAAACAATTTAAAGCCAGTCGCCGCCCTGATCACGCACGGACATCTTGATCATACTTTTTCGGTAAAACCATTAGCCGATGGTTATGGAATTGCTAGTTACATTCACGCCGAAGATCGTGAGTATTTACTTAAACCTCAGGGTGCTCACGGTGCAGAATTTATTGCGGCTCTTGATGCAATGACCTTTGAAGAACCTCACGACACTCGAAATCTACGACACGGTGATTTGATTGAAATTTTAGATATGAAGATCTCAGCAATTCATTCGCCAGGCCACACAAAAGGCAGCACGATGTTCTCAATTAATGATGAATTACTCCTTTCGGGAGATGTTCTCTTTGCTGGCTCCATTGGCAGAACTGATCTACCTTCAGGCTCGCACGAAGCGATGGTTAAGACGCTGAAGACGCGAGTTCTGCCGTTAAGTGATGATCTACGCGTACTTCCCGGCCATGGTCCGGAGACAACAATTAAATTCGAGCGAAAAAATAACCCTTATCTGAAAGAATTACGGGTATGAAATACGAAAAGATTCAAGCGCCTAAAGGGGTTAGCGAGTACGCGCCTCCGCTTTCGGCTGCCTTCGAATGGGTTCGTGAATCACTAATTGCTCCAGCAAAACTGGCGGGATATCAATTAATTGAACTTCCAGTTTTTGAAGATACCGCGCTTTTTTCGCGTGGAGTCGGTGAATCAACTGATGTCGTATCGAAAGAGATGTACACCTTCGAAGATCGTGGTGGCAGATCTATCACGCTGCGTCCTGAAGGTACGGCAGGTGTAATGCGTGCAGTGATTGAGAATGGATTAGATCGCGGACAACTCCCAGTTAAGGTTTGGTATTCCGGACAATTCTTTAGAGCTGAACGTCCGCAAGCTGGGCGTTATCGCCAGTTCTACCAAGTGGGTATTGAAGCAATAGGTTTAGATGACCCTGCAATTGATGCAGAAGTTATTGCAATTGCGGACCAAGGGTTCAAATCGATCGGGTTGCGCAATTATCGCTTAGAAATAACTTCACTTGGTGACGCCAATTCACGTGCGGCTCATCGGGTAGATCTTCTCAAATACATTGAGAATTTAGACCTGGACGAAGCAACTCGCGACCGCGCAGCGATTAATCCGCTTCGCTTATTTGACGATAAGAGACCAGAGATGAAGACTGCCATGCAGGGTGCTCCATTGCTTCTAGATTATTTATCTGCAGAATCTCTCGCTAATTTCACCCAGGTAAAAAAGTATTTAGATCAACTTGGTATTTCATACCAAGTCAATCCGCGCATGGTTCGTGGCCTTGATTACTACACAGGCACTACCTTTGAATTTATTCATGAAGATCTGGGTGCGCAGTCAGGAATTGGTGGGGGAGGTCGCTACGACGGATTGATGGAAATCCTTGGCGGTCAATCACTTTCGGGAATTGGTTTTGGTTTAGGCGTTGATCGTGCGCTTTTAGCCGCGCAAGCAGAAGGTGTAATTTCTGATGACCAGTTCACTTCTGATCTTTTTATAATTCCGCTCGGTGAAGAACAGAAGTCAGTCGCGCTCTCTTTGGCTGCCGAACTGCGGGGTGTTGGAATTCGTACAGAGATTGCCTTTGGTGATCGCGCACTTAAGGGCTCTATGAAAGCTGCCGATAAGAGCGGTTCCCGTTATGTGGTGATTATCGGAGGCGACGAGGTGGTCTCGGGCATCGTAGAACTCAAACGCATGAGCGATGGCACCATAACTTCGGTTAAGATTAGTGAATTGCAGAAAGCCCTACTCGGGGTTATCTAAAGTTTTTACACCTTAAGGGCGGGCAAACATCAGATGTTACGTACTCACGACGCTGGTTCTCTGCGCGCATCCAATGCAGGTCAAATAGTTTCATTAGCTGGATGGGTTGCTCGCCGCCGTGATCATGGTGGAGTCGCATTTATCGATCTGCGTGATGCGACAGGTTCAGTACAAGTAGTAATTCGTGATGAAGCATTAGCCGGGCAACTGCGCGCGGAGTGGTGCCTACAAATCACAGGTGAAGTGGTTCTTCGGCCCGAAGGAAATGCCAATACTGCGCTTCCAACGGGTGCAATCGAAATTATGGGCGATGACGTAAAAGTACTCAGCGAATCAGCCGCTCTTCCGTTCCCAGTAGATAGCGGAAATGATTCCGAAATTTCTGAAGAAGTTCGGTTGAAGTATCGCTATTTAGATCTGCGTCGCGAAAAACCAGCTGCAAATTTACGCCTTCGCTCGAAGGTGACATCTACGATTCGCCGCGTTATGGAAGATCTTGATTTTCTTGAGATTGAAACCCCATACCTAACGCGCAGTACCCCAGAAGGCGCACGCGATTTTCTCGTTCCCGTCCGGCTACAGCCCGGTAGTTGGTACGCCCTTCCTCAGTCTCCACAACTATTTAAACAATTGTTAATGGTGGCGGGTATGGAGCGTTATTACCAGATTGCGCGTTGTTTCCGTGACGAAGATTTCCGCGCGGATCGTCAACCAGAATTTACTCAATTAGATATTGAAATGTCATTTATTGATCAAGCAGATATTCTGGCAGTCGCCGAAAAGTTATTGGTTAAAATCTGGAAAGAGGCGGTTGGGTACGAGATCAAGACTCCAATTCGCCATATGACATATGCCGATGCCATGCACAACTATGGTTCAGATAAACCTGATCTACGTTTTGATTTGCAATTGGTAGAGCAAACCAAGTTTTTCGCGAAAACGGAATTTAGAGTTTTCCAAGCGCCTTATGTAGGTAGCGTTGTTATGCCAGGAGGAGCGTCCTCACCTCGTCGTGAGCTAGATGCTTGGCAAGATTGGGCTAAAGCCCGCGGTGCAAAAGGCCTTGCTTACATTCTGGTTAATGAAGATGGAACACTCGGCGGACCTGTCTCTAAGAATATTTCGCAAGAAGAGCAAAATGGAATCGTTGCAGCCGCGGGTGCAAATCCGGGAGATGCCATTTTCTTCGCAGCAGGAGAGCGCAGCGCATCACTTTCTTTATTGGGCGCGGTTCGTTTAGAGATTGGTAAGCGCTGCAATTTAATAGCTGAGGGCGCATGGGAATTTCTCTGGGTGGTTGACGCACCTATGTTTGAGCCAACTGATAATGGCGGATGGACCGCGGTTCATCATCCATTTACTGGCCCTAAGCCAGAATTTACAAAAAGTTTTGCATCAGATCCAGCGAGTGCTTTGGCGTACGCATACGACATTGTTCTTAACGGAACTGAACTCGGCGGCGGGTCAATTCGTATCCATGATCGCCAAATTCAAAAAGATGTCTTTAGCGTTATCGGACTTAGCGATGAAGAAGCCACAAGTAAGTTTGGATTTTTACTGGAAGCATTTAATTATGGCCCACCTCCTCACGGTGGTATCGCACTCGGTTTGGATCGGGTTTGCGCCTTATTGACCGGTAGCGATTCCATTCGAGAGGTCATTGCATTTCCCAAGACTGCGAGTGGTGGCGATCCGCTAACCGGAGCACCAACACCGATTACGCCAGCACAGCGAAAAGAGAGTGGAATTGATGGGCTACCGAAAGCCGATAGCAAGGGCTAAGCCCTCTCTCAGGTAGGCTCTACTTAACGAAACGAAAGGTACGAAAAATGGTTACAGGTCCAGGCGGGGTTGCAACGATAATTGCTGCTTGCTCTCTTCTCGTGATCGCCATTGCTATTTCCTATGCTGTCATCCGCGTCGGTCGCTTTATTGACGAAGCAAAGAATTCGCTAAAGACAATGACCGATGAGGCTGCGCCGCTAATCCACGAATCAACTAGAACCGTTGAATTAATCAATAGCCCGCTAGAAAGTTTCGCTCGTATCACCAAGAATGTGGAAGATGTAACGACAAAAGTTGCTGATGCCACAACAGGTTTTATGGATAAGAGCGGGCCGGCAGTGAAGGTAGCTGGCGCGATAATTAGCGCGGCAGGTATGAAGAAGGCCAAGGCGAAAAAGAAGAAGAAGGCCGAGTAAGCCTACAAAGTGGAATCCGCCGAGATCCGTTCGCGCTGGCTGCGCTTTTTCGAGAGTGATAACCGCGAAGGTTTAACACACACTGTCGTTCCATCAGCATCTTTAATTGCTGATGATCCAAATTTACTTCTGGTTAATGCCGGCATGGTTCCTTTCAAGCCTTACTTTCTTGGAGAGATCACGCCGCCTTTCAAACGTGCAACTTCGGTTCAAAAGTGCGTTCGTACATTAGATATTGATGAGGTTGGTAAAACTACGAGGCACGCATCTTTCTTCCAGATGTGTGGAAACTTTTCATTCGGAGATTACTTCAAAGAGGGTGCAATCGCACTAGCTTGGGATCTTTTAACTCGTCCAATCTCCGATGGCGGATATGGTTTTCCGGAAGATAAATTGTGGGTGACGGTTTACCTCACCGATGATGAGGCCGCAGATATTTGGCATAAAAAAATCGGAATTCCGAAGGAGCGCATTCAGCGCCGCGACATGGCCGATAATTTCTGGTCGATGGGAGTACCTGGACCTTGCGGGC
>CANMCL010000007.1 GCA_947496345.1 Actinomycetota bacterium | reverse complement strand
CACTGCTTTTATGGTTTGTTGATCTGCCAGTGGCATACCTATTTAATAACGAGGATTGGAAGAGCAAGGTCGCCTGGATTCCTTTTGTCCACGGCTGGGTATATGCCGTTTATTTGCTCACCGCGCTGCAATTTTCGGTTAAAGCGCGCTGGGAGTTACGTCGCGTTATCTGGTTAGCTCTTGCCGGAACCCTGCCGATCGCTTCATTTATTGCGGAACGCAAAATTGTTAAAACCTATTCGTAACGCAATTAAATCTGCGCTCTACCCATTTTATGAGTCGCGCATTGTTCGTGGCCTTGATTTCTCAAAAACTCCGCGTCACGTTGGGGTAATCCTCGATGGCAATCGCCGCTTTGCAAAGGCCAATCCCAGTGACCTAGATCCAAAGGGGCATCGCCGCGGAGCAAATAAAATTATTGAATTTCTTGGTTGGTGCGATGAAGCCAAAGTTGAAGTTGTGACCTTGTGGTTGTTATCTACTGAAAACTTTAAGCGCACACCCGAAGAGTTAGATGGGCTTCTGACAATCATCGGTGAAACGGTGGATGATCTTCACGCAACCGGCAAGTGGAATATCAAAGCAGTGGGAGCTCTTGATCTTTTGCCGCCTTGGCTCAGCGAAAAGTTGGCAAATTTGCCACCAGTTTTCGATGGTGGCGTGGAAGTAAATGTGGCAATTGGCTATGGCGGCCGCCGCGAAATTGTGGATGCGGTTAAGGGATATCTACAAGATCAGGGCGCGCATGGTTCTAGTATTGAAAGCGCGGCAAATGAATTAACAGCCGAAGCGATATCTAAGTATTTGTACACCGCTGGCCAACCAGATCCGGAATTGTTAATTAGAACTTCGGGAGAACAGCGCTTAGGTGGCTTTTTATTGTGGCAGAGCGCGCTTTCTGAGTTCTATTTCTGTGAAGCATATTGGCCAGATTTTCGTCGCGTAGATTTTTTACGTGCACTTCGTGCATATTCACAGCGCCAACGTCGACTTGGCGCATAGCTTTAACCAATCGTTAATAAATTGCTATGGCGTGTCGCACTTAAAAGAGGGCAGCGAAGTTCTATCTTTTTCTAGTCAGAAGCAACTCCCGCCGGATAAAACTAAAGAGAATGCGAGAGCTGGCCATTGGCTACTCCAGTATCTAATAGCAAGAAAAAAGCTTCAAAAAAGACCTATGTTTTAGATACCAGCGTTTTGTTGGCAGACCCGAACGCGCTCTCAAAATTCGAAGAACACGAAGTGATTATCCCGATTGCAGTAATTGGCGAACTTGAAACCAAACGCGATCACCCAGAACTTGGCTACTTTGCCCGCGCTGCGTTGCGATCTTTAGATGATCTGCGCGTTACTCATGGTCGACTAGATAGACCGCTAACGATTACCCCCGAGGGCGGCACTCTTTCGGTTGAGTTAAACCACACCGATTTAAGTACGTTGCCGCACGGCTTTTTGCGTGATGGCACAAATGATTCGCGCATCCTGGCAATCGCTAAGAATTTAATGTCTGATGGCAAAGACGTGGTCTTGGTTACTAAGGATTTGCCACTTCGCGTAAAGGCATCATCGGTTGGTGTTGAGGCCCAAGAATATTTAGCCGAACTAGTTTCAAATAGCGGTTGGACCGGAATCGAAGAGCTCAGCGTTGGCCATAACATCATTGACGAGCTTTATGCATCTGATCGCGCAGACCACGAAGCCGCCCACCAATTGCCGGTTCACACTGGAATTGTTCTGCACTCTGAAAAAGGAAGTGCGCTCGCTCGTGTAACTGCAGATAAGCAGTTGCAATTAGTCCGCGGTGATCGCAACGCCTTTGGTTTGCATGGTCGTTCTGCAGAACAGCGAATCGCGCTAGACCTTTTATTGGATCCAGATATCGGCATCGTCTCACTCGGCGGTCGCGCCGGTACTGGAAAATCCGCGCTCGCACTTTGCGCTGGCCTAGAAGCGGTTATGGAGAAACGCCTCCATAAGAAAGTTGTTATCTTCCGCCCGCTTTATCCAGTCGGTGGACAAGAGCTGGGCTACCTTCCCGGCAGCGAAGGCGAGAAGATGTCGCCTTGGGCGCAAGCCGTCTTTGACACTTTGGGCGCTCTCGTTTCGCAGGCAGTGGTCGAAGAGATCATGGCGCGCGGGCTGATTGAAGTTCTGCCGCTGACCCATATCCGCGGCCGCTCACTGCACGACTCATTTGTGATCGTGGATGAAGCCCAGTCGCTAGAACGTGGCGTCTTGCTCACCGTGCTCTCGCGGATCGGCCAATCATCAAGAGTTGTCTTAACCCACGACGTTGCTCAGCGCGATAACTTGCGCGTTGGACGCCACGATGGCGTAGTTGCGGTCGTGGAAACCCTCAAGGGACACCCGCTCTTTGCCCACGTCACCTTGACTCGGAGCGAGCGCTCGCCGATCGCAGCGCTGGTCACCGAGATGCTTGAAGGACCAATCTCCTAGCCGCTTAACAACTGCCCAAGTCAGCCCTTTTTAAATCTCACAGTCACAATTAGGACATTTAGGACTTTGCCCTAACTGAGCAGGACTTTTACCTGTCCACAGGCAACGACTTTCCTGAGAATTTGCGCCACACGCACCATTTAATTTGCGACAACTCACCCTGATTGCCACCCTTAACTCATTCCCCGATGGTCACTTACCTATTTTAGGTCGATGGCCCATGGAAAAAAGATCTAAAAAAGATCTGAAAAAGTTAGGAAAGGAGGGCAGCGATGTCCAAGCACCGTTTCAATTCGCGCGCCCTTTGGACCACAGTTGGCACCCTTCTGTTGATCTCAGCATCTCAACCAACTGCCTACGGTCTTGAATTCCCAATGACAACGAGCATGTCGCTACCGACTTCTCCCAACCTGACTATGTCCATCTCCCTAAATTCTGAAGTTGATCTCTCCAGCAACGCCGCGCTTTACACCCAGCTTGATAAGCGCACCAACCTCTTTGCATCCCAGATGGCGCTCGCCGCGGCTATTAGCCAGCAAGTGGAAATGGCTCGCACTAGCGTCGGTGCTAAGAAGGTTGCCAAATCAATCATGTTTACCGAATATGCCTGGGGCGCAGATCAATTCACCTGCCTGAACCGACTTTGGACAAAAGAGAGCCATTGGAATTACCGAGCTCGCAATAAGCGCACTGGTGCTCATGGAATTCCGCAGGCATATCCGGCAATTCGCATGGAATCGATCTCATCGGATTGGCGCACAAATCCAGTTACTCAAATCCGTTGGGGACTTCGCTACATTGAAGCGCGCTATATGAGTCCTTGTGCAGCCTTGGCAAAATTTAAACGTAGCAATTATTACTAAATCTTAAACTTCTGGCTTTCTTCCAATTGAGACCACCTTTGAAGTCTCAGCAAAGAAATCATTGCCTTTATCGTCGACAACAATAAATGCTGGGAAATCCACGACATCAATCTTCCAGATAGCTTCCATTCCCAAATCTTCAAAATCTAAGACTTCAACTTTCTTGATGCAATCTTGGGCAAGGCGCGCTGCTGGTCCGCCGATTGATCCAAGATAAAAACCACGGTGAGTTTTGCAAGCATCGGTTATAACTTTTGAGCGATTGCCTTTTGCAAGCATTACAAAAGATCCACCTGCGGCTTGGAATTGTTCAACATATGAATCCATACGTCCGGCAGTTGTTGGCCCAAAAGAGCCAGAGGCATAACCAGTTGGAGTTTTAGCGGGGCCCGCGTAATAAACCGCGTAATCCTTTAAGTACTGTGGCAAAGGTTGACCAGCATCGAGGGCTTCTTTAATGCGGGCATGCGCCAAATCGCGCGCAACAACGATTGTGCCGGTTAGTGAAACGCGAGTTTTAACGGGGTGTTTTGAAAGTTCGGCGCGCACCACATCCATTGGTTGATTTAAATCAATTTTCACAACGTTATCGTCAAGATGTTCATCAGTTGTATCGGGCAAGAAGTGGGCGGGATCGCGCTCTAACTCTTCTAGGAAGATTCCATCTTTAGTGATCTTGGCTTTGGCCTGGCGATCTGCCGAACATGAAACTGCGATTGAGATTGGCAGAGATGCGCCGTGGCGGGGCAGGCGAACTATGCGAACATCGTGGCAGAAGTACTTGCCGCCAAATTGTGCGCCAATTCCTAGCGTGCGGGTTAGTTCAAGTACGCGCTCTTCCAGTTCTAAATCGCGGAAGCCGTGACCAGTTGCGGCATCACCTGAAGTTGGGAGTGAATCCAAGTACTTGGTACTCGCCAGCTTTGCGGTCTTAACGTTGTGTTCTGCGCTCAATCCGCCGATGACGATTGCCAAGTGATACGGAGGACAGGCTGCAGTTCCGATAGAGCGCAACTTCTCTTCCAGCCACTTCATAAACGATGCAGGGTTTAAAACAGATTTAGTCTCTTGATATAAAAATGATTTGTTGGCGCTGCCGCCGCCTTTGGCGATAAACATCAAGTTGTACTCATCTTGATGATCAGAATCAGCAAATATCTCAATTTGGGCAGGCAAGTTATTGCCGGTGTTTTTCTCTTCCCAAGTGGTTGTCGGTGCCATCTGTGAATAGCGCAGATTTAAATTGGTATATGCGTTATAAATTCCTTGCGCGATTGCGACTTCATCTTTTGCTGTAGTCAAAACGTATTGGCCCCGCTTGCCCATCACGAGTGCTGTGCCAGTATCTTGGCACATCGGCAGAATTCCGCCGGCTGCGATATTGGCGTTCTTTAACAGGTCAAGTGCGACGAAGCGATCGTTAGGTGAGGCCTCGGGATCTTTCAGAATATTTGCTAATTGCTGTAAATGTTCTGCGCGCAGGTAATGAGAAATATCGTGGATCGCTGTTTCACTCAGCAGAGTTAGTGCTTCAGGTCCTACCTGCAGAAATTCGCGATCACCGAGTTTGATTACGCTAACGCCTGCTTTGCCAATGTTGCGGTACTTGGTTTTATCTTCACCAAGTGGCAGTAAATCAGCGTAAGAAAATTGTGGTGACATTATTCAGCCGGCTTCTTTGCGGCATCTAACTTCTTCTTCGCCCCGTCTAACCATTCTTGGCAGATCTTGGCTAACTCTTCGCCGCGCTCCCAGAGCTTTAGCGATTCCTCCAGCGTTGCGCTGCCATCTTCGAGTGATTCAACAATTTCGGCGAGTTCATCGCGCGCTTCTTCATATGAAGGCTTTTCCGATTTAGCGGCCATGGGTTAAATCTACTCGCTTGCCAGCACGCTGGCTTTAGCTTCGCCCTTGGCAGCGCGTATGCGCAGCACAGATCCCGCCTTTAACTTTGTGGCATCGCGCACAATCTTTCCGTCATCGCTTTGAACCACGGCATACCCGCGATCCATAGTCGATTGCGGAGATAGCGAACGCAGGTGCGCAATAACGCCTTTGATCTCTTTCTTTTCAATATCGAGCAAGGCCTTAAAGCCGCGGTGCGAGCGATCACGCAAGGCGGTTAAATCATCTTTGCGCACCTTGATCATTACCCCCGGATCTTTCATCACTGGGCGATTGCGTAATTGCGCAATCTGATTTAATTCATATTCAACGCTAGAAAGTAAGCGGCGATACATGCGGTCACGAATTTTATTGATATCTGAAATCTCTTGTTCGATATCTGGCACTACACGTTTTGCAGCATCGGTCGGCGTCGATGCGCGATAGTCAGCGACTAAATCAAGGAGCGGTGAATCTTTCTCGTGGCCGATTGCGCTAACAATGGGGGTTTCACAACTCGCGGCAAGGCGCACAAGTGATTCATCGCTAAAGGGAAGCAAATCTTCAAATGACCCACCACCACGAGTGATGATGATGACATCAACTTCATCCATATCTTCTAACTCGCGCAGCGCGGCAGATACTTCGACAACGGCTGCAGCTCCTTGCACCGCAACTTCACGGATTTCAAATTCAACAGCCGGCCAACGGCGTCGGGCATTTTCAACAACATCTTTCTCGGCATCGGTATTGCGACCGCAGATCAGACCTACTTTGCGCGGCAACTTTGGCAACGCAACTTTACGATCTGCGCTAAATAAACCTTCTGCCGCTAAGACGCCCTTTAACGCTTCTAACCTTGCCAATAATTCGCCAACTCCAACCTGGCGAATCTCTTTGGCAGACATAGTAAGTGATCCATTTTTTGTAAACCAAGATGCTTTTGCGTGAATTACAACGCGCGCATTTGCCGGCAGTGGTTGCACCGCAGCTAAAACATTTTTGTAACACATCACTGAAAGACTCATATCAACTGAAGTGTCGCGCAGGCGCATAAATGCCATTCCACCGCTGCGTTCATTTAACTCTGATATTTCGCCCTCAATCCAAATGGGACCTAAACGTTCTACATAATCTTTGATCGCCTCAGAGACCACCCGCACTGGTGCGGGGGATTCACTTGAAGTTTCGAACATGGTCTGAGCCTAATAGACTGACCCACGTGAGTAAGAGAGTTCTCCTGGCCGCCCCGCGCGGATATTGCGCAGGCGTTGACCGTGCGGTCATTACCGTCGAAAAGTCACTCGAGCTATACGGCGCCCCGATTTATGTGCGCAAGGAGATTGTCCACAACAAACACGTGGTCTCGACCCTGGAAGCGCGCGGAGTCATCTTTGTAACTGAAACCGATGAAGTTCCAGAAGGTGCGACTGTGGTCTTTTCTGCTCACGGTGTTTCACCTGCGGTGCACGAACAAGCCGCCGCTCGAAATTTGAAGACAATTGATGCAACATGTCCGCTGGTGACAAAAGTGCATAATGAAGTTAAGCGCTTTGCAGATGATGAAACCGAAATTTTATTGATTGGCCACAACGGCCACGAAGAAGTTGAAGGAACTGCCGGTGAAGCGCCAGGTAAAGTTCGCGTTGTTGATGGTTTAGATGAAGCTCGCACGATTGTGCCAACTCCAGGAAAGAAATTAGTTTGGTTAACCCAAACAACTTTAAGCGTTGATGAAACGATGCAATCAGTTGCGATTTTAAAAGAGCGCTTCCCAGAGATCGCTAATCCACCATCTGATGACATTTGTTACGCCACCCAGAACCGGCAAGAAGCGATCAAACAGATTGCGCCTCAAGTTGAATTGGTCTTAGTAGTCGGTTCTACTAATTCATCAAACTCAGTGCGCTTAGTTGAGGTATCGAAGGAATACGGCGCAAAGAACGCCTACTTAATTGATTATGCAGAAGACGCAGATGAGAACTGGCTAACTGGCGTGGAAAGCGTTGGAGTAACAAGCGGGGCATCCGTGCCGGAAATATTGGTACGAGATTTACTTGCCTGGCTTGCTGAGCGCGGTTTTGGTGATGTGCAAGAAGTTACTGCCACAAAAGAGACCTTGCTCTTTTCACTACCGCCAGAGCTTCGTAAAGATTTAAAGACCGCGAGCAAGTAATTAAGTGCGTGGCTTTGGCTTGCGCGCCTTTGCTTTCTCGTTTAGAAAGATAAACCAACCGTATAGAGCACTTGCCATTAGGAACGGTGCAACGCTGGCCAGCGATGCGATGAATTCCAGGCCTAAACGTGATGGCCTTAATCCAATTGAGAGTATTTGATAGAGAAGAACCGTTGCTGCAAATGCCAATGGGGGAGTTACTACTGCGACGTACGTTGTTCCTTTTCGTCCAAAGCGGATTCCACCAAACAAGACTAAGCAGAGAATGAAGCCGCTGATAATTCCTGCACCACTGCGGAATAAGAGTTCAATTCCGGTGAAGAAGGCGATAAAGAGTGATTGCAGAACTACAACACCCTCTTTTTTAAGTCCCGGGCCGCTTATCTTTATCTTGGTCTGCGCTGAGGTGCTCATTCTTCATCCTTAACTTCTTCAGCATCAATAAAATCTTCATCAACGATCATCTCGCTGTTTTTTAACTCACGCACTTCTGCCGGCGCATCGGGGTAAGCGATCGCAAGTTTAGCCTTATCACCAGAAACACCATAGCCAAGAATATCTTTCGCCGCTTTTTTAACCGTGGTTTGTGCGGTTGGGATCAGCTCTCCATATGCCTTAGATAGTGAGTTTATGGCGGTGCCAACTTTAACGATACGAGTGTGCAGCAAGGTTAAATCCTTCATAAATAGCGCAGCAGATTTTGCAATGTTTTCGGCGTTATGTGAAACAGCGTTACGTGAATAAACATTGCCGATAGTGCGCAGTAGCGCCATCATTGAAGTTGGTGTTGCAATAGTTACATTTAATTTAAATGCGTTTTCTAAGAAGAGCGGGTCAATACGCAGCGCCTCAGTAAGTAGCGATTCAAATGGCACAAAGAGAATTACGAAGTCTGGAGAATCTTGGGATTCGTGATAACCGCGCTTTGCCAGTGTGACGACGTGGCTGGCGAGATCTTTCTTATGTTCAGTAAATAAACGCTCGCGCTCTGCAGGATCTTCGACCTCGTGCGCTTCAATAAAGCGATCAAAGGGAAACTTTGAGTCAATAAATAACTTGGTGCCACCTGGCATATGCACTGTGATATCTGGAATGCCAGATGAATCAGCATCGGTTGTGGAACGTTGTGCGGTGTATTCAATATCTTTACGCAGGCCAGCACCCTGCAGCATTAACTCTAATTGCGCTTCGCCAAATTTTCCACGAGTTTGTGAATTAGAGAGCGCACCAGCAATCGCTTTAGTTTGCGCAACAAGTGATTCATTGTGGGTAGACATGGCGCGAACTTGAGTGCGGATATCTGATTCAGCTTCGATGCGCCGGCGATCAGCATCAGCTGCCTCTTTCTGCAATTTCTCCATTGACGTTTTCATCGCTTCAACTTCGGTCGCAAGTTTGGATCCAGCCATTGCATTATCGCGTTCGGATTTATAGAGATCGCGCTCTGCGCGCACGGATACAAACTCTGCGGCGGATGCACCATCGGTAGATGTGCGTCGACCGGCGATTAAATATCCGAGGGCGATACCGATTAAGAGCCCGATGGCGAGTGTAAGAATGGCCACTACTGTGCTTGACATGGCCCTATCGTGGCAGGAAGGGCTGACAATCACGCGTAGGCTCTGCTTCCTATGAGCCTTTCAATTGGAATCGTCGGCCTGCCCAACGTCGGAAAGTCGACCCTTTTTAATGCGCTCACCAAAAATAACGTCTTGGCCGCTAATTACCCCTTCGCAACCATTGAGCCAAATGTCGGCGTAGTCGGAGTACCTGATGAGCGCTTGGCAAAGCTCGCACAAATTTTTAGCTCAGAAAAACTACTTCCTGCTGCGCTCTCTTTTGTAGATATCGCCGGAATCGTTAAAGGCGCATCCGAAGGTGCTGGCCTCGGAAATAAATTCTTAGCAAATATTCGTGAGACTGATGCGATCTGCCAAGTGATCCGCGTCTTCACCGATGGCGATGTCGTGCATGTTGATGGACGAATTGATCCCAGCAGCGATATGGAGACGATTAATACCGAACTCGCGCTCGCGGATTTACAGACCATTGAGAAAGCGCTTCCTCGGTTAGAAAAAGAAGCGCGCATCAATAAGGAAACGGCAAGCGTTGTGGAAGCGGTTAAGAAAGCCGAAGCGCACTTGCAAAGCGGTAAGCCACTTTCATCTTCTGGTTTAGATCTAGATCTATTGCGCGAGCTTCACTTGTTAACTGCCAAGCCATTCTTGTATGTCTTTAACGTCGACGCTGCAGAATTAAATGATGGCGATCTTCGTAAGAAGCTTGCTGAGTTAGTCGCTCCAGCCGAGGCAATTTTTCTAGATGCTAAGACTGAGGCCGAACTTGCAGAGTTAAGTGATGAAGATGCCCTTGAACTCTTGCAATCAATTGGTCTGAAAGAACCAGGTCTAGCAACTTTAGCCCGCGTTGGATTTAGTGTTCTTGGCTTGCAGACTTACTTAACTGCAGGTCCGAAAGAAGCGCGCGCTTGGACAATTCATAAAGGCGACACCGCACCGATGGCCGCCGGCGTGATTCACACTGATTTCCAAAAAGGTTTTATCAAAGCCGAAATTGTTAGCTTCACCGATTTAATCGAGTGCGGATCAATGGCGGAAGCGAAAGCAAAAGGCAAAGTACGTATGGAAGGTAAAGAGTACGTAATGGCCGATGGTGATGTTGTGGAGTTTAGATTTAACGTCTAACCATTTTTATTTTGCCAAGCAAAATCTATGCGCCGGTGTAATGCTGGGCAACTTCTCCAAGTGATTTATCAATTATCTCAAGCCCCAACTTGGCATCTGCTTCACTGATGTTGCAAGGTGGGCATAAGTGAATGCGATTGAAGTTGTTAAATGGCATCAGCCCATTCTTGCGACAAGCAGCAACTAATTCGTTCATTGCCGGGCTTGATCCACCATAAGGTGCAAGTGGAGCACGGGTTGCGCGATCAGTTACTAAATCAACGCCCCAGAAAACTCCTACGCCGCGAATATCACCAATTAACTTATGTTTCTTTGCCAACTCGTGAATTCCAGGTCCCAAAATCTTTTCGCCAATTGCAGCAGCGTTCTCAACCATCTTTTCATCTTTCATCACCTGAATAGTTGCAACCGCCGTTGCTGTAGCAAGTGGATGTCCCATATAAGTAAGTCCACCAGGAAAGACTTGCTCATCAAAGGTCTTTGCGATTTCTCCGCTAATTACAACGCCACCAAGTGGGATATATCCAGATGTCACGCCCTTAGCAAAGGTAATTAAATCTGGCGTTGCAGCTGCATGTTGAAAAGCAAACCACTTACCTGTGCGACCAAAGCCCGCCATTACTTCATCAGCGATCCATAAAATCTTGTACTTATCGCAAAGTGCGCGAACACCTTCAAGGTAACCCTTTGGTGGAACTAAAACTCCAGCGGTTCCGGGGATCGATTCAATTAAAATTGCAGCGATGGTATTTGGACCCTCAAAGATAATTGTTTGTTCTAGATGCTCAAGGGCGCGTGCGCATTCTTCAGCTTCATCCTTGGCCCAGAACGCTGTGCGGTAAAGATAAGGTCCCCAAAAGTGAACGTGACCAAATGCAAATTCATTTGGAAAACGGCGGGGATCGCCAGTTGCATTTATCGCAGCGCCAGTGTTGCCGTGATAAGAACGGTAAGTCGAAAGTATTTTATGTTTGCGAGTATGTATACGCGCCATACGGATTGCATTTTCAACTGCATCAGCACCTGCGGCCGTGAAAAATACTTTAGCGAAATCTCCGCCTGCTAAATCCACAATTGCGTGTGCTGCTTGGTTGCGCACTTCGCTGGCATGTTGTGGGGCAATTGTTGTAAGTACAGCGGCTTGCTCCTGAATCGCTTTAACAACTTTGGGATGTTGATGTCCGATATTGGTAAAGACCAGTTGTGAAGAAAAATCTAGATAGGTATTGCCTTGGTAATCCCAGAAGCGAGAACCCGCGCTGCCCGAAATTGGCAGCGGCTTTATTGCACCTTGCGCCGACCAAGAGTGAAAGACATATTCGTGATCTTCTGCAGATATTGCTGCGCTCTTTGCGGGATCGTTAATTGCTTCAGTCACTTTTCTACCTTCTCGCTCAATATCCACAAATACCTTGGCCTTGATATGCGCCATCTTAAACCGAGCCTGAAAATAAAACTATGGAGTAAATCACCACTAAATGCTTACTTTATGAGCGGGTAATTAGTCCATATCCGCGGGCTTTAGTAAGATATGCCTCGTGCGGCGCCTTTGGGCCGCTATTTCTTTGGATCCTCCATTAGAAGCTAGATGGTCGAAATGACCGCTTGGCTTCCTTACGAAAGTAGTTCTCTTGTCAAAGCAACAAGCCCATCTAAAAGATCTGCCAATCAAAAAGCGCGAAAATCTGCGTAACGTCGCAATCATCGCTCACGTAGATCATGGCAAGACCACGCTGGTTGATGCCATGTTGTGGCAATCCGGAGCTTTTGCGGCGCACAAGGTTCAAGGCGAAGGCCAAGATCGCATGATGGATTCAATGGATCTAGAACGTGAAAAGGGCATCACGATTCTTGCCAAGAACACCGCGGTAAAGCGCGGGGACACCATTGTTAACATTATTGATACACCTGGCCACGCTGATTTCGGTGGCGAAGTAGAGCGCGGACTAGAAATGGTTGACGGCGTTATCTTGTTGGTGGATGCATCAGAAGGTCCGTTGCCACAAACTCGTTTCGTATTACGCAAAGCGCTACAAAAGAATTTGCCAGTTATTTTGTTAATCAACAAAGTAGACCGTCCCGATTCACGTATCGCCGAAGTAGTTGATGAGGCATACGAACTTTTCTTGGATCTTGATGCCAATGAAGATCAAATTGATTTCCCAGTTATTTACGCATCAGCTAAAGCTGGTCGTGCATCGCTGACACGTCCAGCAGATGGTGGAATGCCGGTAGAAGAAAACCTTGATGTTTTATTTGACACTATCTTCTCTGCAATTCCTGCACCGGTTTATCACGAAGGTGCACCGCTGCAAGCACACGTTACAAACCTTGACTCTTCACCATTTCTTGGTCGCCTAGCGCTATGTCGCGTGCGCGAAGGCGTTATCAAAAAAGGCCAGCAAGTAACTTGGATTAAAACTGATGGAACAATGGAGCGCGTAAAGGTCTCTGAGCTTTTAATTACTGAAGCGCTCGAACGCGTTCCGGCACTTGAAGCCCATCCTGGCGACATCATCGCGGTTGCTGGAATTGAAACAATTACCCTCGGCGAAACCTTGGCGGATACTGAAAATCCACACGCGCTGCCGTTAATCATTGTTGATGAGCCATCTATTTCTATGACAATCGGTATCAATACATCACCACTTGCGGGCAAGAGCGGCACTAAGTTAACTGCGCGCCAAGTAAAGGGCCGCCTTGATGCCGAGCTCGTCGGTAACGTTTCACTTCGCGTGCTAAACACAGAGCGCCCAGATACTTGGGAAGTTCAAGGTCGTGGCGAACTTCAGTTGGCTGTACTAGTTGAAATTATGAAGCGCGAAGGTTTTGAATTAACTGTTGGAAAACCACAAGTTGTTATCAAGAAAATCGATGGCAAAGTTCACGAACCGATGGAGCGTTTAACAATTGATGCACCAGAAGAATATCTCGGCGTACTTACTCAATTGATGGCGCTACGTAAGGGCCGCATGGAACAAATGGTTAACCACGGCACTGGTTGGATCCGCCTTGATTACCGCGTTCCATCACGCGGCTTAATTGGTTTCCGTACCGAGTTCTTAACTGAAACTCGCGGTACAGGTTTACTACACCACGTATTCGATGGTTATGAAGCATGGCACGGCGATATCCGTACTCGCGGAACCGGTTCACTTGTTTCAGATCGTCTCGGCACCGTGACTTCTTATGCGTTGTATGGAACACAAGATCGCGGAAGCATCTTCGTTGAACCAGGCGATGAAGTCTACGAAGGTATGGTTATTGGCGAGAACTCACGTTCTGAAGATATGGATGTTAACTGCGTGCGCGAAAAGAAGTTAACAAATATGCGCGCCTCAGGTACTGATGAATCTGAGCGATTGATTCCACCTAAGAAGTTAAACATGGAAGGTGCTCTCGAATTCTGTCGCGAAGATGAATGCGTTGAAGTAACTCCAGCGGTGGTTCGAATCCGTAAGGTAACCCTCAATGGTGATGAGCGCGCCCGCGCTACCTCACGTGCCAAGAAGGCGAACCAGACTTCCTAATTCGAGCCTAATTGGAATAAAAGTCAGGGGTGTGGGGTTCAATACCTCATATGACGAGCCCATCCATCAAGCTAACGCACAGCCCTGCTGTGCCAGCGCCAGTGGAGCTCGATCCGCAGCAAGCTAAAGCGGTTTCACATCGCGGCACTCCTTTATTTATTGCGGGCGGTCCCGGTACCGGAAAAACGTCAGTATTAATTGAGGCCGCAGTTAGCCGTATAAATTCTGGGCAAGATCCAGATTCAATTTTGATGCTGACTTACGGCCGCCAACGCGCATCTGAAATGCGCGATGCAATTGCCTTGCGCACCGACTCAACAGCGCACGAACCGCTTGCTCGCACCTTTCACTCACTCGCATATTCCATTTTAAAGATGAACACCGGCGATACTTATTACGAACCTATTTTGTTGTCGGGCCCAGAACAAGAAAATTTCATAGAACAATTGCTACAAGGTGATGTCACCGATGGTTATCGCCAGTGGCCAACTGATTTACACGATGGCGAAGATAAGAAAGGCGTTCCGCTTTTAACCCAAGGCTTTATCCGCGAACTGCGGGACTTGATTATGCGCGCCAACGAACGCGGTATCACTCCTGAAGAATTAGCAGAACGTGGCAATAGCGTCGGAGAAAAGTACTGGGCACCGGCCGCTGATTTCTGGTCTCGCTACAAACAAGTAATGGCGATTCGCGAAGATGCAGCAGGTGATGCCAAGATGCGCATCGATCCATCTGAGTTAATTAGCATCACAATCGCTTACTTAAAATCTAACGAGCCACTTCGTGCACAACTACAAGCGCGCTTTAAAACTATTATGGTTGATGAGTTCCAAGAGAGCGACCCCGCGCAACGTGCGCTGCTACAACTAATTTGCGGCAACGATTTGGTTATTGCTTACGATGCAGACTCTGCAGTTGGTCGCTTCCGTGGAGCAGATCCTGATGGCTTAAAGGCAGAAGTAGAAAAATATTTAGCTAAAGGCGCAGAACATATAACTCTCACCAATTCTTATCGCAGCGCCCCCGAGATATTTGAGATTACCCAATCCGTAACATCGCAATTTCGCGCACCCTCTGTCACCCGCAAGCGCACCTGCACCTATACGCAGAAACCAGCGCTAGATAAGGCTTTTGATGTCGCCCGTCTGCGTTCGCAATCCGAGGAAGCGCAATACATCGCCTACCATTTCAAGCGCGCACATTTAATGCACGGCATTCCTTATTCACAGATGGCGGTGATCTTGCGAACCGCGGGCACTCAAGCCAGTGCGTTACGTCGCGCCTTTGCCCAAGTTTCTATACCGGTGGCAGGTGACCTAGAAGCGCTATCTACCAATCCGGCGCTTGTCCCATTTATTTTGTTGGCGCGCGTTGCAGCTGGAGATCAACCGCTTAACTTAGATACTTGCGAACGCCTTCTTATCTCCGAATTTGGCGGCGCTGATGCCATTTCATTACGTCGCATCCGCACCGCACTTCTAGAAGCGCGAGATGATGCCACTGATTCACGCGGCGGAACGCAATTACTAATTGATGCAATTCATAAAGGCGATATCCCAATTGAAGATAACGCATCGCTTACTCGCGTTTACGAACTGCTAGCGAATGCGCGCAAAGCGTTACGAAAAAAGGATGCCCGCGCTGAGGATTTACTCTGGGCTATTTGGGATAACGCAAAAACTAGTGATAATGAAAAGTTAAGCACCGCTTGGCGCAATACCGCGCTTCGCGGTGGCAATCGTGGAGCTGCCGCCGATCGCGACCTAGATGCAATGATTCAACTCTTTGATGGCGCGCAACGATTTACTGAGCGTTTTCCATATTCCAAACCATCTGCCTATCTTGACGAGTTAGCGCGCGAATCAATAGTTGGTGACATCATTACCTCGCAAGGCGTTCGTCCGGATGTTGTAGAAATATTGACAGTTCACTCTGCAAAAGGGCGCGAATGGGAGTTAGTCGCAGTTGCCGGTTTACAAGAAGGTGTTTGGCCAAATTTGCGCCAACGCAGCTCACTTTTGGGCAGCGAACGTTTGGTAGAACGCGAACGCCACGGAGATCTCGCGCGACTCGAATTAGATGTAATCGCTGCCGGTGCACTGGCTGAAGATGAACGCCGCTTACTGCACGTGGCTATAACCCGCCCCCGCCAAGGTTTAATCGTTACCGCCGTCCAACGCGAAGATGACGAACCATCTGCTTACTTTGAAGAATTAGATAAAAGTTCTGGTCTTGAAGATGCGCCAATTACTGAAGTGCCGCGACCACTCACAACATCTGCTTTAGTCGCAACGCTTCGTCAAAATTTAAGTGGTGGACAGGCAGATACTGTAGCTGCGCTATTAAAGACGCTCTCTGAATCCAATATACATTCTGCAAATCCATCTAATTGGACCGGCGCCCTTGCCATCTCTTCAACTGAATCAGTTGTACCCACAGATGGCGATGTTCAGGTATCACCAAGTGGCGCTGAAAACTTCACTGAGTGTGGAGTCAAATGGTTCCTCGAGAAAAATGGTGGAACCAATGGAGATTCAACGGCGCAAATTCTGGGTTCAGCAATCCACGAATTTGCGCGCATCAAAGTAGAAGAACCCGGAATTTCAGATGCCGATCTCATCGCAAAGATGGAAAGTTCTTGGTCACTTATTGATCCAACAGATGGCTGGGTAAGCACAACTGCCTTAAAGCGCGCGATCAAGATGCTAGAACGATTTGCCCGTTATCACGCAGCGTCAACACGCACCGTTGTGGGCGCTGAACTCAACTTCACCATAAAAGTTGGGCGTGCTGAAATTCGTGGAAGCGTTGATCGCATCGAAGTCGACTCGGATGGCAATTTCTATGTGATTGATTTTAAAACAGGTAAAAATACAATTACTAAAGAGAAGGCTAAAGAGAATTTGCAATTAGCCTGCTACCAATTAGCTGTTGCTCTAGATGGATTCGAAAAGAAGTTATCTGGCAGTAAATCAACTGGCGCTGAACTCGTTTACCTCGCCGCTGATTCGGTAAAGGTCACAACTCGTCAACAATTTATTATCGATGAGGTGCAAGTTAGGTCGAAGATTGAAGAGATCGCCAATGGCATGGGAGCCGCAACCTTCCAAGCCCGAGTCAATAAAATGTGTGAAAAGTGCGTAGTTAAGGCGGCTTGCCCGATCCAAAATGAAGGTCGGGCGGTGATCGAATGATTGAGAAATATTCACCTCAAGATATCGCCGCTGCGTTGCAAAAAGTGGGTGCAAAAGTTTATGACCCAACAGATGAGCAGAGTGCGATCATTTCTATCGCCTCAAATCCACTCGAACCCGCCGTCGTAATTGCCGGTGCTGGTTCTGGAAAGACCGAAACAATGGCGGCGCGCGTTATCTATCTGGTCGCAAATGGATTTGCGCGACCTGATCAAATCTTGGGACTTACCTTCACTCGTAAAGCAGCCGGTGAATTGGCTATTCGTATCCGTACTCGCTTGCGACAACTGCGCGCCGCAAAGTTGATTCCAGAAAATACGCCACTGGAAGTATCGGTCACCACCTATCACTCTTATGCCGCCCGACTCTTATCCGAGCACTCGATCCGCTTTGGTATCGATGCCGACATTTCCCCAATGGGCGATGCTGCGATGTGGCAACTCGCCAATGATGTGGTCCGCAATTGGGACGATGCAACTTACACAAATGAGTCAGCGATAAACACTGTGGTCAGTGATCTACTTGGTTTAACTAAATTGATGCTCGAACATCAGGTGACCCCTGATACGATTGAAGCTGCTGACCTTGCCGTATTGCAAGCGCTCTCAACAATGAGCGGTGATTTAAATGATCAAGTGCGCAAAGTAAATCGAGTATTAACACAACGCACCGGCTTACTGCCAATGGTGGAAAGTTTTATTAAGCGTCGCCAGCAATCAGGACAACTCTCCTTTGATGACCAAATGTCATTGGCTGCAGATATCGCAGTTAACTTTGCTGATGTCGGCGAGTTAGAACGCGCTAAATACTCTGTTGTTCTACTCGATGAGTACCAAGATACTTCGCAATCACAAGTGCGTATGCTCTCTTCACTCTTTGGTGCAGGGCATCCCGTGATGGCAGTCGGTGATCCATGTCAGGCGATCTACACCTGGCGCGGTGCATCTGCCGGCACGATCAACTCATTTAATAGCTATTTCCCTAAGGTTTCCGGGCAAACGGGAGCAGAGCGTTACTCGCTGCTCACAACATTCCGCAATGATAAATCAATTCTCGAACTTGCAAATGTTGTCTCTTCACAAATTCGCGCCGAAGGTGGCGCTGATGTTCCACCACTCACGCCTCGTCCCGGCGCAGGCGCAGGCAATCTGGTCTGCGGAGTCTTTGAAACAATTGATGCCGAAGCGCAAGCAGTTGCCGATTACTTTGCACCTTTATGGTTTGATGAAAAACGTTTAGCTGCGCCATCACAGAAACGAACCACCTTCGCAGTCTTGGTGCGCAAACGTTCACAAATTGCGTCGATTGAAAGCGCGCTTCGTTCAGCTGGAATGCCAGTTGATGTAATTGGACTTGGCGGGTTAATCCACGTTCCTGAGGTTGCAGATATCGTTTCAATGTTAAAGGTGATCGCCGATCCCGATGCTGGTGCTGCGCTGATGCGCCATTTGGTAGGACCCAGAATTAATCTAGGTGCAAAAGATTTAGCGGCGTTAGGTGCTTACTCACGTAATCGCGCCAAGGGCTCACGCGCTGAAAGTAAATCGCTAATTAAAAAGATCGCCGCCGGCAACCATGAACGCGCAGAGGCAGATGATCAATTCTTAGGTTCGCTAATTGATACTTTAGATGAGATAGAAAAGAGTGATCGAAAGACATTTACCGAAGTTGGCTACAGCCGGTTAAAGAACTTTGCCGCCGACCTGCGTCGCCTCCGTTCTCGCGCCGGTGGAACGATTACAGATCTAATAAATGAAATTGAACGTTATTTATCACTTGAAGAAGAAGTTATGTTACGCGATGGCACAGGTTCGGGACGGCGCCATATTGATCGCTTCTTAGATGAAGCCGGCAAATTTGCGCGCAGCGGTGGCACTCTCTCCTCATTCCTACATTGGCTCGATATCACCGGCGAAGAAGAAGGTGGACTCAAATCTGCCGCCCCTGAAGTTCGCAGCGATGTTGTGCAGATCCTGACTGTGCATATGTCCAAAGGCGCAGAATGGGATGTAGTCGCTGTCCCAGGCTTAGCAGAAGGCACTTTTCCAGGGATAAATAAATCGGATCCCGATAATTGGATCACAAATGAAAAACACATTCCTTTTCAGCTTCGCGGTGATAGCGCAGAACTTCCACACTTCTCTTTCGGTGATGCTACCAAGAACTCTGAAGCGAAGAAAGCGATCGATGCCTACGGCAAGATCTGTAACGCCACAAAAGTTCGGGAAGAGATTCGTTTAGGTTATGTGGCATTCACTCGCGCACGCACGCATTTAATTGCAACTACATCTTGGTGGCGAGATGGTGCCGATTGGGTGGCGCCATCGACTATCTTCGAACAAGTTGCACTTGTTGCACAAAGTTCCGGGGTAATTTTAAGTCAAGCTGAGCGTCCAGAAGAAGATGCCAAGAATCCAAAGTTAGAGAACCCGGAAGTTGGTATCTGGCCCCGTGATCCACTTGGAGATAAACGTGGCGCATTCGATGCCAAAGTTAAAGCGGTAGAAAGTGCAGATGCGATTAATTTAGAGAAATTTGCCGCAACTGATCTCGAAGTTATCTCCTGGGTAGATGATGCGAAAGCGTTGATCAATGAGAACGCTAAAGTGCGCAACGGTGGGTTAGAAATTCCACTGCCACCACGACTTTCAACTTCCACATTAGTTGCGCTACATAAAGATCCAGTTGAATTAGCGCTTAATATTCGCCGTCCAATGCCGCGCCCGCAAGATGAATACTCACGTCGCGGTACCGCATTCCACCTTTGGATTGAACGCCACTTCACCGCCGCAACTTTATTTGATGATGATGATCTTGATTTTCTTGATCCGCTCGAGCCCGATCAAACTTTAGAAGGCCTTAAAGAGAAATGGTTGGCATCTGATTGGGCACCGCGCATTCCATTTGCAGTGGAAGTTCCATTTGAAACGGTGATTGGTCCTGTATTGGTGCGCGGGCGAATCGATGCTGTTTATGAAGTAAATGGTCGTTATGAAGTAATTGATTGGAAGACCGGGTCAACTAAGTTGGGTCCATCATCTGCAGTGCAGCTCGCTGTATATCGCCTGGCATGGGCGAAGTTAAAAGGAATAGATCCAGCGCAAGTTTCTGCCGCTTTTCACTATGTCCCAAGCGGGCAGACAGATCGCAGCGCAGACTTATTGACAGAGAAAGAACTAATCGATCTCTTATCGTTGCGAAGTTAGTATTTCGACGCCGATCGGTAAGTGATCACTGATTGCCATAGTTGGATATTTAGAAGTTTGATATTCATGGGGAGTCAATTCATTGGAAAGAATGTAATCAAATTGCACTTTAGCGCCCCAGCTGGGGTAGGTATTTTGGGTAATGAGTGATCGCCAAGTGGAGAGTGCGACCGGAAGGTTCTTTGGCAGATTTAAATCACCCATTAATAAAACCTTGGTATTACTCTCGCTACCAATTTGCAGCGCCCACTTCTTCAACCTCTTTAACTGAGCCAAGTTAACGCCAGGTACAAAGG
>CANMCL010000006.1 GCA_947496345.1 Actinomycetota bacterium | reverse complement strand
ACCGATTCTGACTTTAGATTTCTTGCAACGCTTTAGCCAGTACTCAACACAACTGCATTTACTGCATGGTCCCGAGTCACCAGTTAGCCAAGCGCTGGCGCTACACCGCAGCGATATCGCGCTAGAGATATTTAATAAGACCCGCGCGTTCTTTGGCGATCACGCCATAGATTGCGTATCTCACTTAGTTGCCGGCAACGGCCCTTTCTCAACTGGGCACGCTGCCCGTTCGCTTATCTTCGCCCGCGATCACGATATCGATGCGGTGGTCACTAATGCGGTGCGCATGCGCGATGCCGCAGATGGGCCAGTTGCCGATATTTTAGATTGTGCGCGCCAGCTAGTTCCTTTACATCAACGCCACCTCGAACGGCGCAATGCAGAAGGTTATTTAAAATCGAACGATCAGATGGTTTCACTCGCTGCTGAAATTGCACGCGCCGCGGGAGAACGCACCCCGCGCGATCTTTTAAATACAACTCGCCAATGGGCCGAACGCGCACTCTTATCGCCACAACGCGATCTTGGTTTAGGCGGTATTCACTTACCTGAGGCGCATATAGTCGGTGCTGATTCGGCAAGTGCAATGCGCACTTTGTTGCGTACTCGTTGTGAATCTGGAATCAACTGGCGCTACAACGACTCAGCCACAATCAATAAAGCTCGTGCGCGATTAGATGATGAACTCGCAACTGTCGCGACTTTGGGATACGAACCATATTTCTTAACCGTTGCCGATATCACCGATATGGCGCGAGATAGAAATATTCGGGTAGCAGCACGGGGCAGCGGGGCCGGTTCGCTGATCTGTCATCTGCTGGGTATTTCAGGAGTTGACCCAATGCAACACGGTTTATTAATGGAGCGTTTCTGTTCACCGCTTCGCAGGGCTTTGCCTGATATCGATATCGATGTGGAATCTGCGCGCCGCTTAGAAATTTACGACTTGGTCTTTAAAAGATATGGCGATACTGATTGGCGCTCCCCGCAAGCACTCTCGCGTTGTGCAACTGTTTCTATGGTCGACACCTACCGTGCACGAAATGCGATTCGCGATGTTGGTGCAGCACTTGGTCTGCCGGCGATGGAGATAGATCTAATCGCTAAATCTCTGCCGCATATCCGCGCCCGCAATATTGAGGCAACTCTTAAATCACTTCCCGAACTTCGCTCACTTAACTTATCCGCCCCACTTACCGTGATGGCGATTTCTTTGGCGCAACGCCTGGATGGCCTGCCGCGCCATTTAGCGATGCACCCTTGCGCAGTTGTCTTATCTGATGCAGGTTTATTAGATCGTGCGCCAGTTCAATTTAACGCCAGCGGTTATCCAATGGTGGAATTTGATAAAGATGGCGTAGAAGAAATTGGGTTATTAAAGCTAGATATCTTGGGTGTGCGGATGCAATCGACGATTGCACATGCGGTACACGAGATAAAACGCGTTGCTGATATTGATTTAGATATTGATGCGGTGCCACTCGATGATGCCCCAACTTACGAGTTAATCCAATCAACGCGCACGCTAGGCATCTTCCAAGTTGAAAGCCCGGGCCAACGCGAATTAGTCGGCAAGTTAGCGCCGAAAACCTTTAGCGATTTAATTATCGATATCTCACTCTTTCGTCCCGGACCAGTTAAGAGCGACATGATTAGACCCTTTCTTAACGCTCGCCACGGATGGACCGAGGCACAGATAATCCACCCCGATCTTTATTCAATCTTGGCGCAGACCGAAGGCGTGGTGGTCTTTCACGAACAAGTTATCTCGATCATCGCGGTGATGACTGGCATCTCACTTGCTGCCGCCGATGAAAAACGGCGCGCTTTAGGCAGTAAGGAAAGCCAACAAGAAGTCTGCGATTGGTTCTTTCCTGCCGCCACGGCGCGCTGTTATGAGTTGACCACGATTACTGAAATCTGGGATGTGCTTCGCGCCTTTGCATCCTTTGGTTTCTGCAAAGCGCATGCTGCAGCTTTCGCACTTCCTACATATCAATCCGCTTACTTAAAGACGCATTACCCAGCTGCATTTATTGCAGGTGTCTTAACTCATGATCCAGGTATGTACCCAAAGCGTTTAATGATCGATGAAGCGCGCCAATTGGGTGTTGGTTTAGCACCCCTTGATGTAAATTTTTCGGGCAGTCAGTACACAGTAGAAAAGAACGACAACGGTGGCGAGAGCGTTCGGATCGCACTTACCTCAGTTTCAGGAATTAGCGATAAGGAAGTCACTTCAATAATCGCTGGCCGCCCCTATCTTGACCTTGCAGATTTTTATCGCAGATCCGGTGCATCACATCCAGTTATCGAAACTTTAATTATGACCGGTGCATTTGATCAGGTGCATTCTTTAAGTGATGGAGCCATAAACCACCGCGATTTATTACTGCACCTATCTGATCTAACTCGCTCACCAGTTGCCAATATTGGTGGATCCCAAATGGTCTTTGGTTTTGCGCCCCCTGATGTAGAAGCAAGTGGCTTACCTGCAATGGGAGCTGCCGAAAAGGTGCGCAATGAGGTTGAGCGATTAGGAATGGATATCACCCACCATATGCTCGAGTTTTACGCTCCATTTTTAAATGCGATCGGCGCAGTTAAATCTTCTGACTTACTTTCACTGCGGTCGCAGAGTGAAGTACTTGTAGCAGGAATTAAAGTTGCGATGCAGACCCCGCCAGTGCGTTCTGGGCGGCGCGTCATTTTCTTAACTCTCGATGATGGTTATGGCTGTACCGATTCCACATTTTTCTCTGATGCCCAAGAGGGTTTTGCTTCCACTCTCTACAGTTCATCCATATTGTTAGTCCGTGGCACAACTCGCAGAACCGGTGATCGCGGCATCTCCATTAACGCCAACGGGGCTTGGGATCTACGCGCAGCATATGAAAAATGGTCCCGCCAATTAATACAGCAAGCGATTCAGAGATGACACAGTCCACGATTTTGCATGTGGACATGGATGCTTTCTACGCATCTGTGGCAGAGCTAGATCACCCAGAACTTCGCGGCAAGGCAGTCGTAGTTGGTGCTGGTGCACGCGGTGTTGTCTTATCCGCAAATTATGCCGCCCGTAAATTTGGAATACGCGCTGCGATGCCAGTTGGTCGCGCCCAAAGAATGGCGCCACAAGCAATCTTTATCGCACCAGATCATCACCGGTATTCAGAAATATCAGAGCGGGTAATGCAGATATTTGCGGCTTACACACCGCTGGTTGAACCAATCTCACTAGATGAAGCATTTCTAGATGTAACAGGTGCGCGCAAATTACTCGGCACGGGCCGCGAGATCGCAACTGCAATTCGCGCCCGCGTTGAGAAAGAAGAAGGCATTACTTGTTCAGTTGGAATTGCACCTTCTAAGTTCATCGCCAAGTTAGCCTCACAGCACTGCAAACCAAATGGCATGCTTGAAATCACCGCAGATCGCATACTTACCTTTCTACATCCACTTCCTGTCGGTGCAATCTGGGGAGTTGGGCCAAAGACTGCCGAACAACTAGAAAGACTCGGTCTTCACACGGTGGCAGATATTGCAAATACTCCACGCGCAACGCTGATTCGTGCACTCGGTGATGCCTCTGGTGCATCTCTATATGAACTTGCCTGGGGGCGTGACTATCGCGATGTAACGCCGGAGGAACCCGATAAAAGCATTTCCTCTGCCGAAACTTTTCCAAACGATTTAGATAATCCAACTGAAATCTTGCAAGAGTTTCTGCGAATGACCGAAAGGTCTACTGCGCGCTTACGAGAGAAAGGTTTATTTGCGAAGACGATTTCCATCAAGGTGCGCTTTGCAGATTTTTCAACCATTAATCGTTCGAAAACTTTGCCGCTTCCAATTGATAGCACCCACGAAGTTTATGAAGTTGTTAAGTCGTTATATCTGGCGCTAAAGATTGAACGCGCCAGACTGCGTTTAGTTGGAGTCTCACTTGAGAATCTGCAGGAAGATTCCCCCGAACAACTCGTCCTCGGGGCGCGCGAAAAGGGCTGGCGAGAAGCCGAAAGTGCGATTGATCAAGCAAAAGCGCGCTTTGGCCGCGGCAGTGTGCGCCCCGGGCGCTTAATAAAGCCAGGGGATCAGTCAGAATCGCAAGAGGATTAAGGATCAACTAGCCCTCGGCGCAAAGATGTTCTATTGTGGGGATATGGCACTATCAGATCGCGAACAACGCCTACTTGCCGAGATGGAAGAGGCGTTATCTGCTGATGACCCACGCCTGGTCTCGACGCTAAACGGTTCAACTTCACGATTTGGCGCATCTATCGGGATCGCCATCGCAGCCCTGCTTGGTGGATTTGCCATTCTCTTCGCCGGCCTCGTGGCTCAGCTGACCTTGGTTGGCGTAGGTGGCTTCCTGGTTGCCCTCGTTGGCGTGATTCTGCTCATTAACGGCGTTACTAGCCGTGCATCTAGCTTCGGCAAGGGTTCTGGGTCCCCAAAACGCGCTCGCCGCTCCTTCACTCAAGGCTTTACCAAGGGGATGGAAGACCGCTGGGATCAGCGCAATAACGGCTAAAGCCGCCTCGTAAACCTTGCCCTCGCCACTGGCGGGGGCTTTTTTCATGCCTAAATACCGCCGCAACAGTGCGGGGAGAGGTGGGGTAGCAGTGGGAGAAAAGTGGCGTAGGGTGGTTGAAAAAGGAGGAAAGTGGAGTAAAGTGGGGGATTAAGCGGGATCTCCCGCGCTGGAACCTGGGGAAGGGGGCCAGAAAAATGTTTCTTGGCACCCACGAGCCGCGCCTTGATGAAAAGGGCCGCCTCATACTTCCTGCGAAATTTCGCGAAGAGCTCTCTGCTGGTTTGGTAATTACAAAAGGACAAGAGCGTTGTTTATACGTTTTTCCTTCTGCTGAATTTGCAACGATCACCGAAACTCTGCGCCAAGCACCGGTTACATCAAAGAATGCGCGCGATTACATGCGCGTGATGTTTGCTGGCGCGCACGATGAAATTCCTGATCGCCAAGGTCGCGTAACTATTCCTGCCGGACTTCGCACATACGCCGGACTTGAAAAAGATTGCGTAGTAATCGGTGCAAATACCCGCGTTGAAATTTGGGATAACGCTGCTTGGAATTCATATCTCTCAGATCGTGAAAAAGGTTTCGCTGAGGTTTCAGAGGAGATCTTCCCAGGCCTCTTCTAAATAGTTTTTTGAAAAACAACTTAATAAAAAATTTAATAGCGCTCTCATTTGTGGCCACCGCCGACCAAAAGCCGGCAGTGACACCCCTTCCCCGGTGTCACTTTCGTTAGATCCGTCGGCCGGCGGTGACCAGAGATGAGAGATGAATCAAATTAAAAAGTTAACAAGTTATGGAATAGGGGGAGTAGATGAACGATGCAAGTACGCAACACATATCTGTAATGCTAGATCGCTGCATTGAATTACTCTCCCCAACAATTTTGCTAAATGAAAAGCCAGTGATCGTTGATTGCACTCTTGGTTTGGGTGGACACACTGAGGCACTTCTTGAAAGATTTCCGACCCTTACTGTAATTGGTATAGATCGTGATGAGATTGCCCTGGAACGCGCTGGTGCACGACTTGCTCGCTTCGGTGATCGCTTCAAGAGTGCACACGCGATCTTCGATCAGATTGGTGAGGTAGTTGCTGCGCACGGAATTAGCCAAGTAAACGGCGTCCTATTTGATCTTGGCGTTTCTTCAATTCAACTCGATGAAGTTGAACGGGGCTTTTCTTATTCTCAAGATGCACCACTTGATATGCGCATGGATCGCAGCCGTGGAATCACTGCTTCAGAGATTGTAAATACCTATGCACCCGGTGCGCTGGTAAAGATTTTGCGTACATTTGGTGAAGAAAAATTCGCTACTCGCATTGTAGAAAATATCGTTAAGGCCCGCGCGAAAGCCCCACTTAACTCAACGCAAGAGTTAGCCACATTGGTGAAAGAGAGCATTCCTGCCGCGACGCGTCGTACTGGTGGAAATCCGGCAAAGCGCACCTTCCAAGCCCTACGTATCGAAGCCAACGATGAATTGGGAGCCATTTCGCGCGCGCTCCCGATTGCACTGGATCTCTTAACTATCGGCGGGCGTGTAGTCGTTCTCTCTTTCCAGTCGCTAGAAGATCGAATTGTTAAAGAAATCTTTGTTGAAAGATCGACTTCCAAGACTCCACGAAATTTGCCAGTTGATCTTCCAGAATTTGCCGCAAAATTTGCCCTTGTTTCAAAATCGGGAGAAACCCCAACCGATGAAGAACTGGCACGCAATCCACGCTCGGCTTCAGTGCGCCTTCGTGCAATTGAAAAGGTGGCGGCATAAATGGCGCTCCTAAACTCGACTGCAGTTAAGGCACCTCGTCAAAAGCTGACCGAGAAATCGGTAGGAGTATTTCTCAAATTAGTTCCAAGTGTTTCTGAAGGCGCACAAGCAACTCATCGTTTCTTCGCAACCTTTTTATCTGCCGTAGCAGGAATTGGCCTACTAATTCTTCTTGCAGTAAACATTCTCTTGGCACAAGATGCATTTACCTTATCTGAGCTAAAGGCTGACGCAAAAGTTGTGGCAGATCAACGCGAAGCGATTAATCGCCAGATCGAAGCCGCCTCTTCTCCTGAAGCGCTTGCAGCCAAGGCAAAATCGCTAGGAATGCGCCCTTCAAATTCTCCAGTATTTCTCAATTTAGATGAAGCGGCGCAGGCTGTAGCAAACGGAGATATTAAAAATGGGTAACTTAAATCTCGCTACTTCGCGGATTCGCATACTTATTATCTTCATCTTTATCTTCTTCCTCTTGTTCGCTGCTCGACTAATTCAAATTCAAGCAATTCAAGCCAGTGACTATCGCAGCAAGGCTGCAAATGAGATGGAGTCAACTCGCGCAATTCCAGCGGCACGTGGTGAAATCACCGACATCAATGGCATCGCCTTCGCACGAAGCGTCTCTGCCATCAATATTGTGGTCGATCAAACTTTGATTACCGATGCAGCTCAGACAGCTAATTTTGCTGCTCCTTATCTTGGAATGACTGTTGCTGAAGTTCAGAGCGCAATAATTGGTGACAAACGTTATGCGGTAGTCGCGCGCAACGCTAAGCCTGCGATTTGGCGTGAGTTAAGCGGGGCAATCGATACTTACAACGCTGGGTTAGAAAAAGAGAAATTTGATAAACGAATTGTTGGCTTCTTTTCGGAGAGAAATTACATCCGTGAATATCCCTCTGGCTCTCTAGTTTCTTCACTTGTTGGTTTTGTTCGTCAAGATGGAATCGGCGCAACCGGAATTGAATCAAGCATGAACTCCATCATTACAGGCACTGATGGCAGATATTCATACGCGCGAGGATTAGGCGCTGAAATTCCAGGATCTCAGAACGAGATAATTGCAGCTAAAAAGGGCACAACGGTACGACTAACCATCGATCGCGATGTGCAATGGGTTGCCGCAAATGCGATTCAAGCAGCGGTAAGTAAAGCTCGGGCGCAAAGTGGCACTGTCATCGTTATGGATCCTAAAACGGGACATATTTTGGCGCACGCAACAGCACCCACTTTTGATCCAAACAACACTAAGAAAGTTTCAGCAGCGTTGATGCGAAATCCATCAGTGCAAGATGTTTATGAACCCGGCTCGACCGGAAAAGTTATGACGCTGGCTGCAGCTCTAGACGAGAAGAAGATAACGCCAGAAACAGTCTTAAAAGTTCCGTACTCACTCAAGCGAGCTGGGGAGATATTTTCTGATCACGATCGCCATCCAGTGCAGTATTTAACTACTTCTGGAATCTTGGCGGTTTCATCAAATACAGGAACTATAAAAATTGGTGAGATGCTCTCTAACGATACTTTGTACGGTTACTTATCTAAATTTGGAATGGGGAAGTCGACAGGTTCAGGCTTGCCTGGTGAATCAGGGGGAATTCTCCGCCCAGTCAGCGATTGGTCAGGAACCACAGCGCCAACAGTGGCCTTTGGTCAGGGCTACGCAGTAACGGCGATGCAAGCAACGAGCATGTTTGCAACGATTGCTAACAACGGTGTTCGAGTTTCTCCAACAGTTATAGCTGGAACAACAGATGAATTAGGCAGGTATACAGCATCTGTTCCTCGCACCAATGAGCGAGTTATTAGTTCAGAAACTGCTCAACAATTGCGCATAATGATGGAGTCAGTTGTTTCGGGACAAGGTACTGCGCCAAGTGCAGCGATACCTGGTTATCGCGTGGCCGGCAAAACGGGTACTGCAAATCGCTACAACACAGATTGTGGTTGTTACAGCGGATACACCGCATCATTTATCGGTTTTGCACCAGCAGATAAACCAAGGTATGTAATCAGCGTAACCATTCAAGATCCAAAGGGCGCACACTACGGCGGTTCACTGGCGGGCCCGGTCTTTAAAAAGGTAATGACATTCGTTCTTCAATCTGAGCATGTAGCACCAACAGGAACAAAAGTTTTGCCTGTAGCGCTTACGCAAAAGGAATTACTCAAGAAACAAAGCCAAACAACCGAGGCGAAGGTTTCACAGGCGAGTGCAAAGGCGCGATGATGCGACCATTTAATCCTCCTTCGGTATCGCTCGCCAAAATTGTGGATTCTTGTAATGCACAGGTCTCCATCAGTGAAGGCGAACTAAGCAAAATCATGATTAGTGGAGCCACGCACAATGACAGCGAAGTAATGCCGGGAGATTTGTTTGTGGCAATTCCTGGAGCTAAACGCCACGGGGCAGAATTTTATGAGAGCGCTAAAAAACGCGGCGCGGTGGCGGTGTTGACTGATCCAACAGGTGCAAAGCTGATTAAGGATCTTCCTGTACTTATCGTTGATAATCCCCGTTTGATTTCCGGTCGAGTTTCGGCACTTTTATATAGCGAACCGATGAGAGATATAAATTGCATCGCAATTACCGGAACAAATGGGAAAACCACCGTAACCACTTTGCTACACCAGATTTTTAGCGCTGCCCATCGCGAATGTGGGCTGATTGGAACTGTAGAAACTCGAATTGGTGATGAAGTTATTGCCAGTAAACGCACGACTCCTGAGGCTACTGATTTACAAGCCCTGGCAGCGGTGATGAGAGAGCGCCACATGCGCCATTTAGTTATTGAGGCTTCAAGTCACGCATTGCAATTACACCGCCTGGAAGGCGCTCACTTCGCCATCGCTGGTTTCACCAATTTAACTCAAGATCATTTGGATTTTCACGGAGATATGGAGAGCTACTTTGCAGCAAAATCTGCGCTCTTTAACTTTGCAATGGCGGAGTTGGCCTGCATTAACATCGATGATCCTTATGGCGCAAGACTTGCGGCTAGCACCGAAATTCCAGTTTTAACTATCTCGCGCTCTAATCCAAAGGCAATTTGGCACTTCACGCAGATTGATTCCGAAGCCAAACGCGTTCAGTTAAAGATTCGTGGCTCAGGCGGAATCTTGATCGAGACTTCAACAACTCTGCGGGGCGGCTATAACTTTGACAATTTGTTAATGGCGATAGCGATTGCTGTTGAATCCGGAGTGGATCCGATTGATATCGCAGCGATAGTCCCAAATATTTCTGGAGCGGCAGGAAGGCTAGAAGAAGTTTCGGTTGGACAAAGTTTCAACGCCTTTGTTGACTATGCACATACTCCCGACGCAGTTTCGAATGTACTCAAATCAATTAAGGAATTTACATCCGGAAGAGTGATAGCAGTTCTGGGTTGTGGGGGAGATCGTGACGCAAGCAAGCGGCCGTTGATGGGAAAGGCGCTAATTGAAAGTTCTGACATTGCAGTATTCACGAGTGATAACCCACGATCTGAGGAGCCATCAGATATCTTGCGCCAGATGGTTGGTGGGATAAACGTTGTAAATCAATCACAAGTAATTAGCGATCGTGCTAGTGCAATTGCTTACGCAGTTTCCGTTGCAGAACCTGGCGATACCGTTGCGATCCTTGGCAAGGGTCACGAACTCGGGCAAGAGATCAAAGGAGAAGTATTCGATTTTGACGATCGACTAGTTCTTGCACAGGCAATTGAGGCAAAGCGATGATCGCGCTAAAGGCATCTGAAATCGCGCTAATTGTAGGCGGCGAACTTCATGGTTCAGATGTCACTGTAACTGCAGCACCTGTATTTAACTCCGGTCAGGCAACTCCTGGAGCTATTTTCTTAGCGCTAGAAGGCGAAAAAACTGATGGACACAAGTTTGTTGCTGATGCATTCTCCAGAGGCGCTGTACTTGCCTTTGTCACAGCAGCATCACCCGAGCGGTGCATCGTTGTACCTGACGTACTCAAAGCAGTTAACAAACTAGCAGCACATGTTCGGAGCCACCTGAAGGACTTGCAAGTAGTCGCTTTGACTGGATCTCAAGGTAAAACCACGACTAAAGATTTATTACAGCATGTATTAGAAAATCTTGGTACCACGGTAGCCCCAACTGGTAATTTTAATAATGAACTTGGAACTCCAATCACTCTATTGCAATGCGATGAATCGACAAAGTTCTGCATCTTAGAAATGGGCGCACGCCATATTGGCGATATCGCCCTGCTTTGTGAAATGGCTAAACCAAATATTGGAATGGTTTTACGCGTCGGCAGCGCGCATATCGGAGAGTTTGGGTCAGCTGAAGCTGTTGCCAAAGCGAAGTCAGAAATGATTTCCTCTCTCGATCCTGGCGCTATTGCAATTCTTGGGCAATATGACGCCTTCACTCCGCAGATGAGTTCACTTCATCAAGGAAAGATAATTTCCTTCGGCGAAACCACATCAGCAGATGTTCGCGCAACCGATATTGAAATCCGTGAAGGACGCCCACATTTTGACTTGGTAACCAGCGCTGGTCGTGCTGCAGTTGGATTACGCATCGTAGGAATACATCAAGTAGCAAACGCCCTCGCTGCCGCCGCTGCCGCATCCGCACTCGGTGCATCTATCGATCAGATAGCAGTATCTCTTTCCACTGCTGATATCCGCAGTAAGTGGCGGATGGAGATTGAAGAACTGCGCAATATCGTGTTGATAAATGATTCCTATAACTCCAGTCCAGAATCTGTCGAGGCGGCGCTACGCACTTTGGTGCTCTTTGCACAAGAACGTGGCGGACAATCGTGGGCTTTTCTCGGAAAGATGCACGAACTCGGCGAGTCCTCAGTAGTCCGTCACGCAGATATTGGCACCCTTGCTTCAGAGTTAGGGATAGATCATTTGGTCTGCATTGGCGCTCCGGAGTACTCCTCTCAGATTTCCGCCAACACTGCTACTGAAATCCATCTCTTCGAAGAGAAGGTAGAAGCTTTGCAATTGGTGCACGAGATGAGCGCAGGAGATGTGGTTCTAGTTAAAGCCTCACGTGCCGAAAAGTTCGAAGAGTTGGCGCGGGCAATTTCGGCAAAAATCTCAGAAGTCATTTCAGTAGGTTCAGAAATAAGTGAAGAAGGGGAGCGATAAAGCAAAATGAGAGAAATTCTTATCTCTGGTGCACTTGCACTCTTCATCTCGCTCTTCGGCACTCCTATCTTGATTAAATTCCTTGCCCGACGTGGTTATGGACAAATAATTCGTGACGACGGTCCATCTTCCCATCACACCAAACGTGGCACTCCGACAATGGGCGGGCTAATCATTATCTTTGCGGCAGCAACTGGTTACTTCGTGGCACATGCGATATCTCAGAATGCAGTTACCACCTCAGCACTTCTAGTCCTTGGATTAATGGCATCACTGGGTTTTGTTGGGTTTTTAGATGACTGGCTGAAAGTTTCCCGCCAAAAGTCACTCGGTTTAAATGCAAAGCAGAAGATTCTTGGCCAAATTTTATTTGCGGCAATTTTTGCTTATCTCGGAATCCGTTTCCCAGATGGTGATGGCTTAACCCCTATCTCTCAAAATCTCTCCACAGTTCGCGATACATCTCTCGTGCTCGGCGCGGGACTTGTAATCGTCTGGGTAGTTCTGATGGTGACGGCAACCAGTAATGGCGTAAATCTCACTGATGGTTTAGATGGACTTGCAACCGGTGCGGCGGTGATGACATTTATTGCCTACATCTTGATTGGTGTTTGGCAGTTCGGACAAAGTTGCGCAATCTCTCCTGGTGATAACTGTTATTTAGTGCGTGATCCACTTGATCTAGCAGTCTTATCTGCAGCGTTAGCTGGCGCATGTGCAGGATTCCTGTGGTGGAATGCTTCGCCTGCCAAAATATTTATGGGTGATACTGGATCGCTAGCTCTTGGAGGCGCGCTAGCCGGTATCGCTACATCACTTCGTATTGAGCTATTACTTATTCCACTCGGCGGACTCTTTGTAATCATCAGCGCATCAGTAATTTTGCAAGTGGCTTACTTTAAAATCACTGGTGGAAAACGCATTTTTAAAATGGCACCGTTGCAGCATCATTTTGAGCTGATGGGTTGGGGCGAAGTGACGATCGTCTTGCGCTTCTGGATCATTGCAGGCCTCTGCGTGGCGCTAGGACTGGGCCTCTTTTATGCTCAATGGGTTACGCAGTAGTTAAGGCGCGCTAACTATGGCCAATTCTTTTTCAGATAAGAAAGTTCTTATCCTCGGCGCAGGCGTAACTGGTTTAGCTGTTGCTCGCTCACTTTCAAAACGGGGAGCACAAGTATCGCTGGCTGATGATGTAGTCACTGAAGTAGAAGGCTTCAGCGTTGCAATAACGAATTCGTATAACGCTGTAAATTTTGATGCTCTTGTTATATCTCCTGGTTGGAAGTCGGATCATCAGTTGATAACTGATGCAGAAAAATCTGGTGTCCAATTGTGGAACGAGGTAGATCTGGCGTGGAAATTACGCGCCGAACTGGTACCAAACCAGCGGTGGATTGCGCTGACAGGAACTAATGGGAAGACAACTACCGTTGAGATGGCAGCAGCGATGCTCCGCGAAGGTGGAGTTTCAGCAATCGCCTGCGGCAACGTTGGAACAACGGTAATTGAAAGTGTAGAGAGCCCAGAAAAATATGAGGTACTTGTTTTAGAACTTTCGTCTTTTCAACTTCACTGGATTCGAGAAGCCTCTTTTGTGGCGGCAGCAATCTTAAATATCGCACAAGATCACCTTGACTGGCACGGTGGTTTTAACCAATATGCCGACGCAAAAATGGCGATTTTAGATCGCGCCAGCACTGGAATATTCAATGGCGATGATCCTGAAGTGGTTTCAAGATCTACAAATTGGCGGGGGAAGAAAGTGTTCTTCTTGCTAGATACCCCCGGCCCCGGTGAAATTGGTGTAGTTGAGGAGTTATTGGTTGATCGTGCTTTTGTAAGCGATCCACAAGAAGCGGCGATGATCGCAGAAGTTGTAGATGTAACACCGACAGTTCCTCATAACGTCGCCAATGCCCTAGCAGCGGCCGGGCTTGCTCGCGCAATCGGAATATCACACGAGTCGATCCGCTTGGCTTTACAGAACTTTAAACTTGGCCGACATCGGATTGAAATAGTTTTTTCAAGTAATGAAGTTGATTGGATTAATGATTCTAAAGCCACTAATCCTCACGCCGCAGCTGCCTCACTAATGTCGACGCTTTCGGCAATCTGGATCGCAGGCGGGTTGGCAAAAGGCGCTGAAATGGCTGACTTAATTAAGCGGTGCAAATCTCGCATTAAAGTTGCGATCTTAATTGGGGTGGATCGCGAATTGATAGCCACGGAACTGCGTCAGAGCGCCCCAGATGTAGAGATTGTTTTTGTTGATGCTCCAAATTCCTATGTAAAAGGTGGGACAGACAATTCTCTGATGGAAGCTGTTGTTGGCGCGGCCAAGGCACGTGCGATCGCAGGCGACACGGTATTGCTAGCACCGGCGTGTGCATCAATGGATCAATTCCTTTCATATGCCGATCGCGGCGACAGATTCACCCAGGCAGTACTTAAGGAGAATGCATGAGCGCTACGAGCCAGAAGTTTCTAGCAAAACCGGTAAATAGTTTCTATATCTTGGCAATCAGTGCTCTTTCACTATCGATTATTGGGCTGATAATGGTCTTCTCTGCTTCATCCATTCACGCACTGGATACTAGAGGTAATGCAGTTGCAATCGTTCTTCGCCAATTAACTTTCTTCGTGATATCAATTCCATTAGCGATTTATCTCTCGCAACGCAGCTTGAGCCAGTGGCGTTTACTTGCCCGTTTTAGTCTATTAATCGCAATAGTAATTCTCTTGATTCTCCAGATTCCAGGCGTTGGAAAAACTGTAAAGGGAAACACAAACTGGATCGCACTGCCATTTGTTGATATCCAACCGAGTGAATTGGCAAAATTTCTTCTAATTCTTTGGGCAAGCTACATGTTGGCTAACCAAGAGCGCAGCGGGAAAACGCACGTAAATGTCTTTCTCTTGATCGGCCCCGGGTTTGGTCTTGTGATGTTGCTGGTGTTGCTCGGTCGCGACCTCGGTACAGCGTGCGTAATCGCAGCTATTCTCGGCGGTTTACTCTTCGTTTCAGGAATCGAATTACGCGTTCTGGGTTCTTTGATCGCCGTCGGAGCGATCGCCCTTGCAGTTCTGATTGCTACCGCCGGATATCGCATGGCACGGCTCCTAGTTGTACTCGATCCATTTGCAGTTGAAGATTATAAAAATGCAGGTTGGCAGCCGGCGCATAGTTTGTTAGGGCTGGCTAGTGGAGGCATCTTCGGAGTAGGTCTAGGTGGGAGTCGACAAAAGTGGGGCAATCTCGCTGAAGCTCATACCGATTTCATTTTCGCAGTCATTGGTGAAGAGTTAGGTCTGTTGGGAACGCTAGCAGTACTTGCTTTGCTTGCAGCGCTAATTTTCTCGATCTTCAAAATTTCGCTGCGTTGCGTAGATCCAATGTCGCGCTATGTAGGTGCCGGAATAGGAAGTTGGATCGCAATTCAAACTATTCTCAACGTTGGTTCTGCTACAAGCGTCTTGCCGGTTGTGGGTGTAACTCTTCCATTTGTTTCTTACGGTGGCTCAGCGTTGATTTCGCTCTATATCGGCCTTGGCTATGTATTTGGCAGCGCCTTACGTGATCCAGAAGTAAAAGTTGAATTACAAAAGGCGATTGAACGGCGTAGATTACGCACATCATGAAAATCATTTTTGCAGGCGGTGGCACAGCAGGACACGTTGAACCCGCCCTTGCAATCGCTCGTCTTTGGCGGGATAAATACCCAAACGATTTAATTGAGTTCATTGGCACAGCAAAGGGACTTGAGAATCAATTGGTCCCTGCCGCTAACTTCAAATTAAATCAAATCCCCAAAGTGGTTATGCCGCGAAAGATTTCCCTATCAGTGATAAGCGCCCCATTCGCTTTCTCTAAGGCTTTCTTGGCGGCCCGCAAAATCATTAAGGGCGCAGACTTGCTAATTGGATTCGGTGGGTATGTTTCCGCACCTGCCTACCTTGCGGCAAAGTCTTTGGGTATTCCATTTGTGGTGCACGAAGCAAATGCCAAACCTGGATTTGCAAATCGTTTAGGTGCGCGCCTTACTCGCAACGTTGCTGTAGCCCAAGCAGTGCCAGGCGGTTCGCTGAGCACCGCTCTAATAACAGGAATTCCACTTCGCTCTGATGTGGCAAAAGCGCTTACCAATAGCTCGGGCGATTGGGCTAAAGCTCGTGCAAATGCAAAATCAAGCCTTGGTTTTTCTCCTACAGCGCCGCTTGTTTTCGCCTTCTTCGGTTCGCAAGGATCGGTTGCTCTAAATTCAGTTATTGAAAAATCTCTACCGTCATTGCTCGCTAATGGGGGACAACTTTTACACGCAGTAGGCAAGTTAAATCCATTACCCAAGGCTCAAGAGCGATATAAATCGAGTACTTATATCGAAGATATGGCGACGGCTTATTTGGCAGCAGATTTGATCATCAGCCGCAGTGGCGCAATTTCTTGCTCTGAAATAAATGCTTTGGGGCGGTATTCACTTTTCATTCCGTTGCCCATTGGAAATGGTGAACAACGCTTTAACGCTAACCACGTTATCTCTCAAGGGCGAGGCGAAGTGATTGATCAAGCTCTGTTTTCGCAATCTTGGATCGAGAGCAATTTGCGCCGACTCCTGACTAAATCTGCAGATTCACCACTTGCTGGTTCAAATACAGATCAAGATGCGAGTGAGAAGATTGTTAACTTTATGGAATATGCCTTGACAGGGAAGCGCAACTGATGACTATCCATTTAACTGAGTTGCAAGGCAAGCGCCTTCACTTCGTAGGTATCGGCGGTGCGGGAATGAGCGGACTTGCGCGAATAGCGCTTTCACACGAAATTTCGGTATCAGGTTCTGATGCAAAGGACTCGACTGTATTGAGTGCTCTTGAAGCGCTCGGCGCTGATGTGCACGCCGCACACCTTGCACAGCAAGTAGATGGCGCCGATTTTGTCATCTACTCAACCGCAATTAACCAAAATAACGTTGAACTTGTTCGGGCCCGAGAAATGAGTTTGCCTATCCTTACGCGCGCACAAGCGTTAGCAACTCTGATGACTGATTCGCGCAGTATCGCAGTCGCCGGAACACACGGAAAGACGACCACGTCATCGATGCTCACCGTCGCATTACAAGCTTGTGGATTGGATCCATCGTTTGCAATCGGTGGCACCTTAACTTCCTCGGGATCTAATGCACATCGCGGAACGGGAGATCTATTTGTCGCCGAGGCCGATGAATCCGATGGCTCATTTATTGAATATCGACCATTTGCTGCGATCGTAACAAACGTTGAACACGATCACGTTGATTACTTTGCAACCGAAGCCGATGTAACCCGCGCCTTTGCTGAATTTGCCGTGACAATCAGTAAAGGCGGATACCTCGTTTATTGTGCAGATGATGCGGGATCGGCACACCTGGCCAGCTCCGTAAGCGGCTTAAACCTGATTTCTTACGGAACAAGTGTCGGAGCAGATCTATTTATTGATTCCATCAACTTGCTCCCAATGGGATCTACCGCACGAGTGCTCTGGAAGGGTCGCGCCATCGGCACCATGTCACTGCAAGTTCCTGGCCAACACAATGTTTTAAACGCCGGCGCAGCTCTTGCTATGGGACTGGCACTTGGTGCACCTGCTGCCGAAATGTTAACTGGGCTAGCGAGTTTCCACGGTACAGGGCGACGTTTTGAGTTGAAGGCGACCGTTCATGGGATTCGAATAATTGATGATTACGGTCACCACCCGACTGAAGTTCAGGTGACTTTAACTGCTGCTAAAAGATATGCCGGAGATGGAAGATTGCTAGTCATCTTTCAACCACACCGATACTCACGCACCAAAGCATTTATGAGCGAATTTGCCAAAGCGCTAAGCGTTGCAGATGAAGTTGTCTTACTTGAAGTTTACGCGGCGAGTGAGACGCCAATTCCTGGAATCACCTCGGAAACTATTGCTGAGCAGCTGACTAATGGCCACTTCATTCCAAACTTCCTCGAAGCATCTGAATGGATGATTGCCCAAGCTAAACCAGGGGACGTGATTGTCACTTTGGGCGCAGGTGATGTTAATTCACTGGCTCCAATTATTAGTGATGGACTGGCAAGGCGATTTAGTTAATGAAAATTGCAGCGCGCGTGAAACCTTCAAAGGCAGTTCTAGCGATAGCAACAACGTTACTTGTTTTCGGTGCCGGTTCTTATCTACTCGGGTGGTCTTCATTGCTAACTGTAAAACAAATTGAAATCAACGGAGCGCCTACGTTAATTTCCGAAAAAACAATCGCAAAAAGTCTTAATCTGTCTCTAGGAGATAAATTAGCTCGAGTTGATTCCAGAGCCCTTGCAAATAGGTTGAAGGCCAACGATTGGATCAAGTCAGCCAATATTTCTCGTAACTGGATTAACGGCAAAGTCGTCATAGATTTACAACCAAGGACCCCGGTTGCTCTCTACACCGCGCCCGGTAAACCTCAAGTGGCACTTGATGCTTCAGGAGCCTCATTTCAGTTGATGGGACAGGTACCTACTGGACTTCCAAAGGTAAGTTCATCATCGGTGGCCAGTGGGTTAATTGCTATCGAAGTTTTTACAGAAATGCCTAAAGAATTTAGCGAAGGAATAGAGCGTCTTACCGCAGTAAGTCCCACAAATATTCTTATTGATGGAAAATTTAGCGATCGCTCAATGCAGATTGTTTGGGGAGATGGCGAGGACCTTTCACTGAAGATAAAAGTGATTACTGCTTTACTGGAACTGCCAGAAAATAAATCAATACGGCTAATTGACGTCACCGCACCGCATGCACCGATAGTTAAGTAAGCGGATAAGAAATAAAATAGTTTGAGTCGGTCTTTGCTTTCATACGCATAACGCCTTACGTTCGCCTACATCAAAGAGCGTAGAAATGTAATTCTCAAGTTGAGGTTTACAGTTCTAAAGGAGGCACTTGTGGCTGCACCACAGAATTATTTAGCTGTCATCAAAGTAGTTGGAATCGGTGGCGGTGGAGTTAACGCAATCAATCGCATGATTGATGTTGGTTTAAAAGGCGTTGAGTTCATTGCAATTAACACTGATGCGCAACATCTTTTGATGAGCGATGCCGATGTGAAATTAGATATCGGTCGCGCATCAACTAAAGGTCTCGGTGCAGGCGCTGCTCCTGAAAAAGGAAGACAAGCTGCGATTGATCACACTGAAGATATTGAAGAAATCTTACGCGGTGCAGACATGGTCTTCGTTACCGCAGGCGAAGGTGGTGGTACCGGTACTGGTGGCGCACCAATCGTTGCAAAAATTGCTCGTGATCTTGGCGCGCTAACAATTGGCGTCGTAACGCGTCCATTTTCTTTTGAAGGAAAAATTCGTTCAGCACAAGCCGATGAAGGTATAGAACTTTTGCGCGCTGAAGTAGATACCTTAATTGTTATTCCAAATGATCGCCTACTTGCAATTTCGGATCGAAATATTACTGCGGTTGATGCATTTAAAACTGCGGATCAAGTTTTGCTCTCTGGCGTACAGGGAATTACCGAGATAATTACCCAGCCCGGTCTAATTAACTTGGACTTCGCAGATGTAAAAACAGTTATGACTGATGCAGGCTCAGCGCTGATGGGAATTGGTTCAGCACGTGGCGAAAACCGCGCAACTCGCGCCGCTGAGTTAGCAATTTCCAGCCCACTCCTTGAAGCATCAATCGATGGCGCAATGGGAGTACTTCTCTCTGTCGCCGGCGGATCTGATCTTGGTTTATTTGAAATCAATGAGGCGTGTGAGCTCGTTCAAGCAGCGGCTCATCCAAATGCTCGCATCATCTTCGGAACAACCATTGATGATGCCCTCGGAGATGAAGTACGTGTAACAGTTATCGCTGCAGGCTTTGATGGTGGTCAACCAAAGAAGGTGTCGATGCCAGTGCTCAATGCTGCTGCCTTGACGGGAATTGCTGATCCGATCCCATCCAATGATCCAATCTCTGTGGCACTCGATCTTGATAACGCCTCACCTCGTAAGCGAGTTACATTCGAAGATCTCGTCGCTGAAGATGAGATCGACGTTCCTGATTTTATGAAGTAATTGCGGCCCACTCCATCTGCGAGTGAGTATTCAATGCTTGTTAAATTCACAAACCGCCACGGCGGCATAAGCCAAGGGGTTTACTCCTCCTTAAATTTGGGCGATCACGTAGGCGATATTGCGGCAGATGTTTCGCGAAATCGTGCAGTACTAACAGCGCTACACGGGCCAGTGCAATTTATGAACCAAGTTCACGGAAATCGCGTAGCAGTAATTGAAGAAGTTACCGACGTAGCACCTACCGCGGACGCACTCGTATCCGGGATTGCGGGCATTACTTTGGCGGTAATGGTCGCTGACTGCATTCCACTTTTATTAACTTCAAAGCAAGCGGTAGCCGCTGTTCACGTGGGAAGACGCGGTCTCGTAAATAACGTTGCCCTTAAAACTATTGAAGTAATGCGCGAGATGGGCGCCCAAGACATTTCAGCAATAGTCGGGCCCGCTATTTGCGGAAGATGTTATGAAGTTTCTGCCGATATTCATCAAGAAGTTGTTTCTAACTTTCCAATGGCAGATTCACGTACTAATTCGGGTTCACTCGCCCTCGATTTACCTAAAGCGCTAAATGCGGTTCTGCAAAGCGCTGAAATTTCTATAGATACGAGCCAAAGCGCATGCACTGTAGAAGATGCCGATTTATTCTCTTATCGGCGCGATGGCGTAACGGGGCGACAAGCGGGGCTAGTAAGGCTATGACAGAGCGCGCAAATCTCATTGCTCAGTCGCTAGATCTGGTTAAAAAGCAGGTCACAACTGCCGCCGCTGGTGCTGGTCGATCCGTAGATGAGATAACTTTGATCGCAGTTACCAAGACATATCCAGTTAGTGATGTTGAAATTTTGCACAATTTGGGCCAGCGCAACTTTGGAGAGAATCGAAGTGAAGAAGGCGCTGAAAAATCGGCACAAGTAAATGGAACTTGGCATTACCAAGGGCAGGTGCAGAGTCGGAAGTTGCGCGAAATCGCAGGATGGGCTACTTATATTCATTCGATTGATTCGCCAGATCATGCACTTAAACTCTCGCGCATCTGTGCAGAATTAGGCAAAGATATTTCTATCTTTCTTCAACTTTCACTAGATGGCGCACCAGACCGCGGGGGAGTAATCGCCACCGAGATCTTTGCTCTTGCCGAAAAGGTCTCCGAACTTCCAAATATCAAATTGGTTGGGCTAATGTGTGTTCCTCCAGTCTCATATGAGCATCAGCACGCATTTTCAGAGATCGCGCAAATCCATCAGAGTTTTGTCAGCACCTTTGCGCAGGCGAAGTCGCTATCGGCTGGTATGAGTTCTGATTTTGAAGTGGCGATAGCCCATGGCGCGACACATCTGCGAATAGGTAGCCAAATCCTCGGTTCGCGCACGTATCACCCCTAAAATTTACCTATGTCAGCACTCAACAAAATGATGGGCTATCTCGGTCTCGTAGATACCGATGAAGAAGCTCAAGGTGAAGCAACTCCAGCCCGCGCAGAACGTCCGGCTCGCGAAGTAGCAAGATCATCTCGTGATCGCGCCGGAGTAACAGTTGTCGGTTCAACGCTTGCAGTTGCGCCTTCAACACAACCAGAAGCGAATTATCACATCATCACTTTGCAACCTAGGTCATACAGCGAAGCGCGCAAGATGGGCGAGCACTATCGCGAAGGAAATCCAGTAATCATTAACCTTGATGACATGGAAGAGTCCGAACGCAAACGCCTAGTCGACTTTGCTAGCGGATTAGTATTTGGATTACACGGTCGCATCGAGCGCGTTAGCCACAAAGTATTTCTTCTCTCACCTGCAAATGTAAATGTGAGCAGTGAAGATAAGACTGCGGCAGCGCAGGCTAGTTTCTTTAACCAGTCATAACCTATAGCGAATTAGTCAATTCCCTATGATCACTAACCTGCTACTTACTGCACTTGACCTCTTTAAATACGCGCTCTTTATCCGGTTAATTATTGACTACGCGCGAATCTTTGCCCGCAATTGGCGCCCTAATTCATTCTTGATCACATTCTTCGAATTTATCTATACGATTACAGATCCACCGATGAAGTTCGTAGGAAGATTTGTGCCGCCACTTCGTTTAGGTGGAGCATCTCTTGATCTTTCATTCATTGTTTTATTAATTGCAATTAGCCTTCTTAAGGGCATAATCGTTACCATATTTTAGGCTTTAACTAATTCCGCACTAATCTGCAATTCATTATCTCCGCCAGGCAGACTCGCATCGTGTGTAAATTCCAGCGCCAGTACTTCTTCGCTGATATGTGATGCTGCTTGGGTTATCGCAGCAACTATTGCGGGATCAGCATTCCAGCGAACCTTAATACGATCAGAAATTTCAAAGCCATCACCTTTGCGGCGCTCTTGAATATAGCGAATTACCTCGCGGACATTGCCCGCATCAATAAGTGTTTGGCTTAAGGCAAGGTCAAGCGCTACAGATTCGCCCTCGTGGCTGGCAACCATCCAGCCGCTCTTTGGCACTTCAGTAACCACCA